>JAJZAW010000058.1 GCA_021799185.1 Thermoplasmata archaeon | reverse complement strand
TTTTAAAAATTTATATAGTAAGATTTTCTCAAGATTTCTTGCCTACTGCAGGTCCCAGAGGGATTGCGCCTGGCCTCATTGAGTTAATAATTATGGCAAAGCTTGTGTATGCAGCGAAGAACGCAGCCAGGATTCCGAAATATCCCCCTACATGGGTGAGAGGTGTATTGTTGTAGATTGCACCGGCTCCCAGTGCAAAGAACGCTATGAACAGGGTCAAGAATGTAAGATTGAGAGCCATATTAGCCATCATGGCACCGCCCCACATGTAAAGCGTAAAGATGCCCCACAGGACAAGTGCCCATCCAACACCTGCAGCTGGAAGGCTTGATATTATATGCATATCTGCAAGTATGACCATAATAGCGTAAAATTCCCAGAAAGCCCCGTAACTGGTGAAGGCAGTGAAACCAAAGGTATTTCCCCTCCTCATCTCCCAGGAACCAGCAATTAGCTGCCCAAGGCCACCATATGCTATTGCAAGCGGCACTACCACATTTGCTGCAGAAGACGGTATAAAACCGGCATTTACGAAACTAAGCAGGAATGTCGTGAAGGCAAAGCCTGCTAATCCCAGAGGTGCCGGGTCTGCTGCCAGAGCCTTTCCAAATGGATTTAAGCTATTTTCAACCATTTCTTCCTCCTAATGTCAACCCCGTGGATGACCACTATGACAATGAAGTATCTAATATATAAACTATACCTTTAGAAATATCTAAATAGCATTAATTTAAATATTTGCTACGACAAAAGGGTTTTTTACTATTTATGAGCAGGTTCCAGCCCCAAGCTCTGGTACGATTGGGTACGTATGTTGTGATCGACGAACGGCCGGGATTCCTATTCTTGAAATTATTCTATAAGTGGATTCTTCTCCCTGATGAATGTGTTATTCTGCAAATCCAGCAGTGCTTCATTGATCTCCTCACGGGTGTTCATTACCATGGGCCCATACCAGTATATTGGCTCTCTTAGAGGTTTCCCAGCCAGAAGTATGAATCTAGCCGGATGATCGCCGGTGGCAACAGAGATTAAGTCATTCTCCTGCGTGAATACTACAGCTGTTCTTGGATGAATTGTGCTGTTTTCCCCCATGATGGTTATATCCCCGGCAAGCGTGTTGATTATACTGTTATGACCATTTTCCACACTGTACCGGAACTCGGATTCCGGGGGCATTTTCACTTCCAGGTATACTGGATCAATTTCAGGTCTGCCCTTGAGGTACCCCTCATCCTTCAGATATCTCCCTGCAACTATGCGTATCCTGTTTCCATTGTCATCCTCCACTACTGGCGTGTTGTTCCCTGTGATTGAGCGGTATGCGGGTGTCGTCATCTTGTACTTTTTTGGCAGGTTTATCCAGAGCTGCAGACCAACCACAGCAGTAGACATGCCTGTACTCCTTAAAATTTCCGCAGGATCCTTATCATCGATTGCACGAGGCATTTCCTGATGAAATATTCCACTCCCTGCAGTCATCCACTGTATGTCATTCGGGTATATTGTTCCCCTGTGCCCTTCACTGTCCTGATGCTCAACCTTGCCCTCCATCAGAAATGTTACTGTTTCTATACCCCTGTGGGGGTGCCATGGAAAACCCGCAATATATTCTGCCGGATCATTTGAGCCAAAATGATCGAGCAGCAGAAAAGGATCCGTAAGATAGGCAGTGTTATGGCCACCAAACATTCTCCTCAGCCTAACTCCAGCCCCGTCAACAGTATCATTACCTCTGAAAATCTGCATTATTCCTTTTTCCTTTCCTTCTGACAAGTATCATCAACTCCTTGTAAATGTATATTCTACACTTAGTTACATATTGCTATCTACTATTTAAAATAGACCTAACTCCGTCAATAACATCAGTTCAGTTTCTGAAGCAGATTTCTTAAATGGTTGTTACTATCAAAAGCTCTCTTAGAAATAAAGACGTGGGCCCATCCAGCCCACCCATCTTGAATTTATGTGCGTGAATTCACTGTGCATATTTCCCACCTATATTGCTCTTGGCCGGATGAGCCTTCCCTCTTCCTCGTTGTGCTCAATGAAGTGCGCAAACAAGCCAGTGATCCTGAAGATATGTTGTTAATGAACAATTCTCTGACATCCTTATGATCACCAATCTTCCCCCCACTGCGCAATTGAATCTTCTGCTGCGCCGCCATGAAGAGGGCCCTTCAAGGCTGCAAGGGCAGCTGTCGCTCCTGACTGCATATCGGGGAGTATGGAAAGTGCAACCTGAACTTGGGTTTGGAGCCTTCATTGTTATGAATCCGGCTGGTGCGGTTACAAATACATTTTTACATTATCAGGAATCCCCAATCATTCTTCTTAGGGCGGCACAAGGCCCAATGATTTTTTCACAATCATTCACGGGATCGCTTGACTCAGTTTTCAACGTTTTCCGGAACATTATCAGGTTTGAGTCAGTAATATCATTCTTCGGAAATGATCATAAACGGTATTTTGCCGGGAAAAAAGATCGCTCCACAAGGCAACTTAACTTCTGAATAAAGACATTTAGGGCACGAGAAAAATGTGCCTGACAAATTTTCAACTTCATTGTATGCGTTCTTGATTCAGCTGTGTCACTGAGAACATCTTCATACCGTGGCATCAAAAATAGTATTGGTAACTTTTTATTCCAGTATAAACGGAACTGGATAACCCAGCGAAATTTTGTGAGCTAACGCGTCCGAAGATTTTTTTACATTCTGTTTGACGGCTTTAAAAATGCGGATGCCGGGATTTGAACCCGGGTCAAGAGCTTGGGAAGCTCCTGTGATAACCCCTACACTACACCCGCTTGACTGGTAAAAATAGAGAGATATAAAAAGTGTTTGAGGAGGTTTACACCCATCCTCTCATTTTCATAGCATCCGCTACTCTCTTTACGGACACTGTGTATGCCGCAGTTCTTGGATCAACATTATACTTTTTGGCCGCGTCAAGGACTGCATGAGTGGCTTCTGTCATCTTCTGGTCAAGACGATCATAGACTTCCTTCTCGGTCCAGTAATATCCTGCCTGGTTCTGAACCCACTCAAAGTAAGACACTGTTACTCCGCCGGAGTTGGATAAGAAGTCCGGAAGAACAAGAATCTTCTTCTTGAAGAATATCTCATCCGCTTCAGGGGTAGTCGGGCCGTTGGCGAGCTCCAGTATTACCTTCGCCTTTACTTTGTTGGCATTATCTGCCCTTAGCTGATTTTCGATAGCTGCAGGGATGAGAACGTCCACATCAAGCTCCAGAAGATCCGCATTGGTTATGTTCTTTGTACCAGGGAAATTCTGGACAGTGCCGGTCTTCTTCTTGTGTTCCATAAGTTTTTCAAAATCCAGTCCTTTCTCAGAATATATCCCACCCTTTGTATCGGATATGGCAACAACATTGGAGTGGAACATCTCCTTCACAAGCTTAAGCGCGAACTGTCCTGCATTTCCAAAACCCTGGATTGCCACTTTCGCCTTTGAAAGATCCATGTTGATTGTCTTTGCAGCTTCTCTCAGAACGTACATTCCGCCCTTCGCAGTGGCGTCGCCACGTCCAAGTGAGCCCCAGACTTCCAGCGGCTTTCCAGTTATGACTCCCGGAGCAGAATGCCTTACTATATTCTCATATTCGTCCATCATCCATGCCATGATCTGAGGGGTAGTATAAACATCAGGTGCAGGAACATCAATCTCAGGCCCTATGTATTCTCCAAGGGCACGAACATAGCCTCTGCTTAATCTTTCCAGCTCACCAGTGCTCAAACTCTTTGGATCACATATAACACCACCCTTTGCCCCGCCAAGTGGAAGATTCGTTATGGCAGTCTTCCATGTCATCCAGGCGGAAAGAGCCTTGACTGTTGATAAGGTCTCATCCGGGTGGAACCTTATGCCACCTTTTACAGGTCCTCTTGCATTGTTATAGTGAACTCTGAAGCCAGTGAAAACCTTTGTTTCCCCATTGTCCATCTTAACAGGTATGCTTACCTGAAGAATTGCCATAGGGTGGCTGAGCATCTCAAAGGTCTGCTTATCAAGTTTCATCACGTCTGCCGCTTTTTTCAGCTGTTTCACAGCTATATCAAATGGGTCCAAATCTTCTGGCATATTTTCACCTATTATCCTCTAAATGAGGACATATGGTAATCCCATGGACATAATTTAAGCTTTCACGATACAATATGCCATGAGTCATAATGTCTATAATCAAACACGCAGCCATTTAGGATGGGATTTTGCACCCGGGTGAACCGACCGGTCATAAGAAATGGGATTGAGTGACATCACTGGCCATTTACAGATTTTTTACCCAGAAACCAGCCACCAAAGCCCATTCCCCACAGGAGATCAGGGTAAACAATGAATCTTTCCATTCCGCCAACACCGATTCCTGCATAATGCCCTGTAGCATACAGTATCAGGGAAATCAGGCCGATGGTTCCAAGTACAGCCCACGCAACGGAAAGCCCATTTCTGATCTTATATATGATTATATAAGGTGCTATGGACGCCATCAGGAACACTAGCAATGACGAATAGAGGTGGAGGCTACCCGTTGTTTCTGGAAAGATGCCCACGCCCATTGCGCCTATACCAGCCAGCACTATTATGACTGAGAATGCTCTTGAAAAACTGCGGGAAAAATAGGCGGCAACAATAAGCAATGCGCCCATAACTACAATGGAAATATTGAAAATGTATGCTGTACCTCCTACGCCCAGGTCACTGATATAGTTGTGCGACACACTGTAATTTGGATACAGCGTCTCCGCCAGCAACATCATGAGGAAGAACTGGGCAATTGACACAAAGAAAAGGACACCGGCTATATTCATTTCCAAATTTTTTCTCATAATATTCACAGCTTTTACGTTGGATTAGCATTTTAAGGTTTCTGATCTTGCGTCAAGAAAAGAAATATGGTCGATTATCCATAAGGCAGACGTCGAGTTCTAAAGATATATTATTGACATGATTGATTTTTTGCATCATCGTTGCAATTTGTTCACTGTGATTGAAACAAGAAAAGTATTAATTATCATCAAAGGAATTATCCGTAGCTTAATACAAAGTTCTGGTGTTATATATGCTTAGACTCACGATTTCAGTAAAAAACTTGAAAGAGATTGCAGATCTGTTGAACACAGTTGTTACAGAGGCTAAATTCAAAATTGATCAGACCGGTATATCTGTGAAGGTTGTTGATCCGGCCCATGTTGCTATGGTTTCCATTGATGTTCCGAAGGAGGCTTTTGCGGAATACCAGATAGATGGCGATGAAGAGATCTCAATAGATGTAGAAAGAATGAAATCTGTAATAAGACTGGCAAACACCGGAGACCAGGTCACAATGACGAAGGAGAAGGAAAAACTAAAATTTGAGATTAACAACATCAGTAAGAGCATAGCCCTACTTGACAACAATACCGTAATGACGCCCCGTGTGCCGGTTATAAGTTCTGAAAACTATGTTGTTGTCAGCAAGTCTGAGTTTGAGAGGGGACTGAGAGCTGCAGAAGATGTTTCAGATTCCATAAGGCTGACCCTTGGGCCAGATGAGTTCAAGGCCAGGTCTTCTTCTGATTCCGAAGAATCAGAAATGGTTCTTACAAAGGACATGCTCAAGGAACTGAAATGCTCTGCTACCATTAAGAGCTCATACCCGCTTGAATATCTTCTGAAGCTTGTGAAATCCCTTACAAGTTCGGACGAAATTAAGCTGAGCTTCAAGGACGACTACCCCCTGAACATAGAATTTTCGTTTGGCCAGACAAAGGGTGGTAGCGATGGCCAGGCAAAGGGATCCTTCCTTCTAGCGCCCAGAATGGAACAATAGGCTGACATTCTGCCCACCTATTTTCTTTTAATCTCAGATGAATAGAATACTCAACACTTTGCGGTCGGATTTTTTATAAGTGAAAGCGGGCGCGAGGGGATTCGGACCCCTGATCTGCAGCTTAGGAGGCTGCTGCCATATCCAGACTGGGCCACGCGCCCCAAGTTTGTGCTCAACATAATCACATACTTGTATATATTTCAAACTCAAGAACAGAACATCCTCATATCTGCATGAGTTCTCCACAAACTCTAGCTCTCCCGGGGAATTTTCATTAAATTGCACATTTTACTTGTGTTTACCAAGCATGTCTCTGAAACCCTGATCTGCTGGGATCGTGTGGCTTGGAGAATTCGAACATAAATTTTTCCATTACGGACGATGAAACGCTTCTATGGAAGCGATATTCTAATTTCATGAATTCCTGTAACTTACCCAACCCAATAATAAGTTTCCCCATAAGCTTAACTCCATTGATTCAACCGGCGTTTGACCCGGCTTAATTACAGATGCCAGCATTCAGTGTGTCCCCATGCACGTAGTTATTCTGATCAAAAATTAAGAATGATGTTAATATGCAGTAAATATGAAACTAAGAATTGACGGATCACTTGGGCATATGGATTTCTCAGCGGCCCATTTCATTCCAACCATAGAAAAGTGCGCACATCTGCATGGGCACAATTACCACGTGAACGTGGAGGTGGAAGGAGACCCAGTGGATGGCGTACTCATGGACTATGGGATACTGAAGTCCATTGTCAGAAAAAGCATTGAACCTCTGGATCATAGAATTCTTGTTCCCAAGCATTCCCGTTTTTCCACATGCACAATAGATGGAGATGTGTGCCTGGTTACCTACGGAAGCAAGAAATTTCAGTTTCCTCTTAGCGACGTGCATCTGATCGACGTGGAAATGAGTTCAAGTGAGCTCCTTTCCAAAAGCATACTAGAAAAAACTGAGAATGAAATATTTCGTACCGGAAATATCACGAAGATCTCTATTTGCGTGTATGAGAGCCCTGGACAGGGTGCCTGTTTGGAAGTGTCTAGATGATTGGCAGGGGAGTATGCCTCCTGTCAGGAGGAATAGATTCTACCACAGTTCTGGCCATCGCCCTAAGAAAAGGTTATGAATGCACGGCAATAAGCTTTGACTATGGCCAGAGACATAGCAGGGAGCTTTTGGCATCGGCTAAAGTGGCTGAATATTTCCATATTGACAGGCGCGTAGTAAGGATGAATCTAAATGAGATCACCAGCAGCGCACTGACCGGCCAGAAGGATGTGGAAACCAGACCTCTGGATAACATAGAGGCAAGCATCCCGAATACATATGTGCCCTCAAGGAACATCATATTCCTTTCAATAGCAGCTTCGATGGCAGAATCAATTGAAGCGGGCCATATATTCATAGGGGCCAATGCAGTAGATTTCTCCGGATACCCCGATTGCCGGCCGGCTTTCTATAATGCCTTTGAAAATGCACTGAACCTCGGCACGGTGGCAGGACTGGAAAGGGGTTTCAGGATACATGTTCCTCTGCAGTACCTAACAAAGGGGGAGATAATTAAGACCGGAAGATCGCTTAAGGTTCCATATGAACTCACCACTTCTTGCTATCTCGGGGGAGAAAAAGCATGTGGGAAATGTGATTCCTGCCTGCTCAGGCTTAAGGGATTCATGGAGGCGGGCATTCCAGATCCGATCCCATATGAGACCTACCCGGAATTCTATAAAAAATTTGCAGGGATTAATTAGTTTTTGGATTTCAGAAAGTCATCAACCTTTTTGCAATTTTCCTGAACTCCCTTAACCGTCTTTTCCCAAAGCTGTTTTTCTTCTGAAGTGAAATCCATGTCATATATTTTCTCAACCCCGTTGGCCCCAATATTTATTGGAACACCTATGAATATGCCGGATGCCCCATAGTGCCTGGCGTGATCGCCTTCCAGATAGGCTGCGCAAGGAATTACCCTGTGCTTATCCTTTATTATTGATTCAACCATGGCAGTGATTGAAATTCCAGGCGCGTAATAGGCACTTCCTGTCTTAAGATAGTTTACAATTTCGCCGCCCCCGAACCTGGTTCTCTTGACAATTTCATCAATTTTCTCCTTTGAAAGGAGGTTGCTTATGGGGATTCCAGAGACGTTAGAGTACCTTATGAACGGCACCATGTCATCGCCATGCCCGCCAATTACAAATGCGTTGACATCCTCCACTGACACGTTGAGCTCCATGGCGAGAAAAGTCCTGAATCTTGAACTATCAAGAGACCCGCCAAGCCCCATTATATATTCTGGTTTCACGCCAGAGACTTTCTGGAATGCGTATGCCATTATATCGGCTGGATTTGAGACAACAACTACCTTTGAATTCGGTGAATATTTTTTAACATTCCTGGCAACATCCGACATTATCTCAACGTTCTTGTTCAGAAGGTCATCCCGGCTCATTCCGGGCTTTCTTGCCAGTCCTGCAGTTATTACTATAACATCCGAATTTTCCATATTTTTGTATGCTTCAGGATTTGTGGTTGTGAAACCTTTTACCTCTACATCCGTGCCCCAGTGCGGGTTTCCCTCCATAATATCAAGACCTTTTCCCTCCGGTACGCCATCAACCACATCGAAAAGATATACATCACCAAGCTCCTTCAGTGCCACGAACTGAGCCACAGTAGCGCCTACATTTCCGGCCCCCACAACTGAAATCTTTTTTCTTACCATGGCAGAAAATCACTTATTCAATCTTAAAGTTGTGCCTGGGCAATTGCTTAATGCATACAATGTTGCGTTAGGTCGTGACGGCAATTTATGCGTTTATGCACATATGTGCGCACAATAGTAGAAATAGAGGAAATTTCATGGAAATTTCATGGAAAAATAGTAAGACACAATGGCAAAAATTAAATAATCTTGAACTTTAAATTAGAGACAATGATTCTTGTATATGATGGGTCTGGCAGTGAAGAGGATATGCTCAGGGAGCTCATGGCTCCAACTGGCATGGAATTTCAGCTGCTGAAAAAACTCAGCTTCCGGATTCTGGAAGAGACCAGCCCCACCACTCTCATATATTTCGTAGATGGAGGGATGCCAAGTGAGGATGAGAAACTATTTCTCAGCGAGAAAAGAGAATTTCTTCTCATACTTATGTACATATCAGTTCCTGTGGTGAATGAGAGGATTAGATATTCCTCCGAACTTGTGCCAATAGATCCGGAAAACATTGACGAAACCCGTGATCGCCTACGGAAGGCCCTTTCCAGCCATACTGTAAGGAAACTCCGGACAATAAACGATACCACAATATATCTGGCAAAGAACGGCCTTTATCCCGGAAATACCTATTTTACAAACCCAGACAATACGGGCCTATTCACGTCCATGCTCATATCAAAACACATAGACAGGGACAGGTCTCTTGTTATTTCGAGATTTAACCTGAGGATGGAAATGCCGGAGATTCTAAATGACAGGAACTTCATCTGGGTAACTGATTCCATTGGAGCACAGAGAAATCGACCCGTAAATCTCACATTTATTGTTGATACAATAATTAAGAGAATAAATGAGGGGTCAACTTACCTTATTTTTATTGACATTTTTGATCTGATGATAGTTTACCATTCCTTCTACGATGTGGCAAGATCCTTTGAACTGATAAAGAGCGCAGCAATGGAAAAGGAAGTTTACCTCATACTGGTCCTGGGTGAGGAATCTATGGATCATATTCAATTTGGGCAGATAACAAGGTATTGCTATGAATGGAGCCCGAGGAAAATAAGCGATCTGGAGAGCTGATGAATTCATGAAAACTAGAGAGGGGCTTATTGGGCTCATGGACAATTTCTTCAGCCAAAAATTCGGGAAATCCTTAGTGATAAAAGGGAAACCGGGGGCTGGAAAGACGACCTTTGCACTTGGCTATCTTGAAGGCATCATGGATAGGACTCCCGTATGTTATCTTTCATCACGGTTTTCCGATGATTCTCTATTCGAGTCATTCCCGTGGCTGCGGGATGTGTCCATAAAGAACAAGGAGGCAGGCACAAGGGCAGATCTTACTTCTGTCAGCACCGATTCCCTTCAGAGACTTGAGAGGATGATAGAGGAGGGCCAGATTTCCAATTCACTTAATAAGGGGTTGATCCTGAATATAACCGATCTACTTCCAGACATCAGATCCATTTATGAATTTGTTGATGCGAATTATGGAAATTCACCACTTATTGTTATAGATTCCATGGAAGCTCTGTCAGAGAAGTATGATATGAGCAGCCTTACACTATTTTCTGTGATGCATTCAGACCTTGTTGAAAAATCCGGGGCTAATATCATTGCAATTCTTGAAGCAAATGAAAATCAGAAGCTGGAATATTTTTCCGATGGTGTTGTCTCCATGGATTACTACGTGGATTCTGATTTTCTTGTGAGGCGGGCAACGGTTGAAAAGCTCAGGGGCGTATCGCTTGGGTCCACGCCCGTTTACCTCTACACACTCAAGGATGGCCGGTTTGATCCTTTCAAACAAAATTTGATAATATACCCTGAAACCCGCATTAATGTTGAGACTGGAAGGAGTCACGAGGAATTTGAAGTACCACTGGATTCTTCTGATCTCCCGAAGCTTACTCCAACCGGATCAAAGTCAATCCCACTTGGCTCTGTGATAATGTTT
>JAJZAW010000057.1 GCA_021799185.1 Thermoplasmata archaeon | reverse complement strand
CGATCTATCAGCAAGAAATGCGGCCCGATCGCCATCCGTGAAGCCGTAGAAATTGTATATATTCCACAGTGGGGTATTCTGTGTGGTGCCGATCACCCTGCCACTGAGGAGCTGGTGGTTCTCCCGAATCAGGCCCATATTATCGCCGTGTGCATGCACTACCAGCAAAGTTCCGCTGGCGGAAGCCTCCTTAATTTTGCCTATATCGCCGTCCAGGTCCGTGACAACAATCTCAGGATATGACATAACATCCATGTAGGCTGAAAGTGCCGAATCAGCCACAATGGTCAGATCACCATGCGTTCTGGCAAGATCATCCTGCATGGATGCTGCATTCCCCACAACCGCGATGTTGCTGGCTGTATAGTCATGAAGAAGAGAAAGCCTTGAACTGTTTCCCAGAATTCCGGAAAGAAGCAGTGAGCTCTCATAGTCATCCTGCATTGAAAAACCGAGATCCGCTGATATTCTGGTGTAATAGGAATTCCACTGTGTTGGGGTCATTTGTGTTCAGGCGAGTTGCTCATGGTGGAGCCGGATGCGCTGTTTGATGCCGGCGCCAGTTCCGTAATTTCCCCCCTGTCCGTGAAATATCTGTGCACCATGGAGGAAAGCATTGCTATTATAAGGCCCAGCACCAGGAAAAATATGCTTATGATTGCCGACGAGAATGGTATGAATGTCAGGATATACCTTATGTAGTTTATCATTCCATAAACAATGAAGGCAACGGAGAGAGAGAACATGAGGCCATAAAGCGTCCTGAATATGCCTGTGCGGTTGTTGTTTATGTACATCTCCACAGCGGACCCGCCCTCCCTGGCAAAGAAAGCTCCGTATATCCACCAGGTGAACATTGAAAGGAATATGAGCACACCGTCCACAGGGTTTTTCATGGTACTTCGTGTAATCACGTAGCTGGATGCAATTCCGACGAAAATCAGGCTAGCAGCTATAACATAAGAAAGGAAAATGACACGGGTCTCCTGGGCATACTCCCGCAGGGACTTGAGAACACCCACAAATATTTTCCCAAGTTCAAATCCCCTCTCCACGAGATAGGCTCCAAGGACAATTGTGACAAATGTTACAGCGCCGAGGCTCGGGTCAACAGTGAGTGATCTGCTCACAACCGCCCCATATATTATAAAGCCCAGAGAGACAATACCATAGGTCAGGAAGACCAGTCCCAGAGGGATGATAAATTTGTTTATGAGTTTCTTGTCCTTAAGCGCCTTAACTATGTAGTAGTACATGGATTCTATATTCTGGTTATGTCGCACAATGATGTGCTTAACATAGCGAATCCTCTTCCTTGAAATAATCAGTGGAACAATGTAATCATCCTCAGCTCCATCCGTTACAAGGATAACATCATCATAATCATTATTTGAAAGAAGCAGGTCAAGCTGATTCCCTATTCTCTCGTCTGAAACCTGACCGACATCCATATCGCCCGTAACCAGGGCAATCTGTGCACTCTGGCCCTGCCTGAGAAGTTCCTCATAATGCCTTATGGCTCCAAAAAGGGCATTGGCATCCGAATCTTCCGGATCGATGGTAATGAGTTTCAGTGCAGCGGCATAGCATGCTTCATAACCGACTATGGGACCCTCTAGTCCTGCCTTTTCCCCGTAATCGTTATCCCTGTCTATGTTCAGAACCAGAGTAGTCATACTTTCACCATATCAAGTCAAGGCAAGTATATAGCCTTTGACGTACAGTTTTCACCGGACCATATACCTACATATGTTCTCGATGCAAATAAAAGATGTAAACTTAAAATATAAAAGTATCTAAAGGAGTTCAGTTACAATCCGTATAATTACTTGAGGGCATAATATCCGGCACTTTTTGCTCTGGCTACCCTCTTAACATATCCCTTGGTGGCAAGAGTCTGAAGTGCTGAGGTCACAATGGCCTTTCCCACACCGGCCGCTTTCATAATGTCATCGGCGGATTTTACCTTGTCATCCGAGATTGCACCAAGTTTCTTTACGGCATCATAAACTTTCTTTTCGTTGGGATTGAGGCTAACATCGGCCATTATTTCACCTTTATGAAATTGGTTAGTAAAAAAGCATATAAATATTATTGCATCTAACCGTATAATTAGGTTTCTCCCTCCAGATTGACCTGCTACGATAGCGCCGAAGACTATGAATTAAAATCGGCAAATGCTGAATCGTGTTTCGTGAATTTTTATATATATGCAAATGTTCACAACTTCGGTGTACTGATGTCTGGAATAGTCACATACGGCTCCTACATACCCAGGTTCAGGATCAAGCCTGAGGAAATAGCCAGGGTATGGGGAGAGGACGTGGATGCCCTTAAAAACGGCATATACATACTGAGCAAATCTGTGCCCGCCCCCGATGAGGATGTCGCAACAATATCGGTGGAAGCGGCCAGGAACGCCATGAAGAGGAAAAATATTGATCCGAAGTCTATTGGGGCCATTTACGTGGGGTCCGAATCCCATCCATACGCGGTGAAGCCCACAGCAACAATAGTTGCATCGGCGCTTGGCGTTGATTTCTCCCTATTCGCCGCTGATTACGAATTTGCCTGCAAGGCGGGCACTGCAGGCGTTCAAAATGTCAAGGCAATGGTGGATTCATCCATGATCAGATATGGCATGGCAATTGGCGCTGATACATCGCAGGGTGCTCCAGGCGATGTTCTTGAATATACGGCATCTGCCGGAGGGACAGCCTTTGTGGTTGGCAAGGAAAAGGTTATTGCTGAAATCAACAGCACCCTCTCAGTCACTTCAGACACTCCTGATTTCTGGAGAAGGGAAGGGCAGCCCTATCCAAGCCATGGTGAGAGATTTACAGGTGAACCTGCCTATTTCAGGCATACTCTTTCTGCAGCCAAGATGATGATGGAAAAAATGAAAACCGAACCCCTTGATTATGATTATGCGGTGTTTCACCAGCCAAACGGAAAATTCCCATCAAGAGCAGCAAAAACCCTTGGTTTCACTGAACAGCAGATAAAGGACGGGCTTCTCACTCCGGTCATAGGAAATACGTATTCCGCCTCAATGATGACAGGTCTTTCGGCTGTTCTCGATATAGCCAAGCCTGGCGACAGGATACTGGCAACATCATTCGGGTCAGGTGCAGGATCGGACGCTTTCGATCTGACCGTGACGGACGCAATAGATGAGATGGACAGGCAGGCCGCACCAACCATAAAGGAGATGCTGAGTAAGGTAAGGTGGCTGGACTATGCAATGTATGCGAAATTCAAGAAGAAAATAGTGGTAGGTGAAGGAGTTGAGTGATGTTTACATAGTGGGTGCAGGAGAGACAAAGTTCGGCGAGCTGTGGGAAAGATCCCTGAGGGAGCTGGCAGTGGAGGCGGGCCTTAAAGCCATAGAAAACGCCGGTATATTTTCAAAAGACATTCAGGTGCTCTACGGCAGCAACAGCCTTGCCGGCATAATCAATGGGCAGGAAAACATCGGAGCACTGATTTCCGATTTCTCAGGAATTGCTGAGAACCATATACCTGCAATAAGGGTCGAAGCCTCAACTGCATCTGGCGGTGCTGCGGTGAGGCAGGCCAGCCTGGCAATTAAGTCAGGGGAATACGATGTTGTAATGGTGGGGGGAGTGGAGAAGATGACCGATGTATACGGTTCAGAGATTATAGACCTCACAAGTTCGGTTCTTGACAGGGAATGGGAAGCGTTCTTCGGCGCAACGCCAGCTTCACTGGCTGCCATTACAGCAAGAAAATACATGGCGGATTTCGGGGTTGACAAGGAAGCTCTTTCCATGATGTCGGTCAACGATCATCTGAATGCCTCTAAGAATCCGGATGCACACTTCAAGAATAAGATAAGTGTGGAGCAGGCAATGGGCGCAACTCCCGTGGCTGAGCCGCTCAACCTGATGGACTGCAGCCCTGTAAGTGATGGCGCAGCTGCCATAATTCTTGCCTCAGAGAAATATGTGAAGAAGAACAAGATTGATGGAATCAGGATTGCAAGTTCTGCGGATGCGCAGGACTACCTTGCAGTGCACAGCAGAAAATCCCTATACGCTCTTGATTCAGCCAGGATAGCTGGAAAGTCCGCTCTTGAAAAGGCGCATATTAAGCTTGAGGACATATCCTTCGCAGAACTGCATGACTCCTACAGCATTTATGGTCTGATTGAGCTTGAAGAGCTTGGTTTTGCCGAGAGAGGACATGCAAAGGATCTGGTCTTCGATGACATAAAGCTTGGAGGAAGGATTCCTGTGAATCCGTCAGGTGGCCTCAAGGCCAAGGGAAATCCCTTCGGTGCCACAGGGGTCGGCCAGTTTGTGGAAGCATACAGGCAGCTCAAGAACAAATGCGGAGAAAGGCAGGTTAAGGGAGCAAAATATGCCCTTCTCCACAGTATGGCTGGTACAGGTTCCATGTCTGTTGTACATATAGTGGGTGGTGAATAATGGGAGAGGTTTCAAGGTTCTGGAGAGAATCGGTTCACAGATACAGGCTAATGGGTAACCAATGCGGAAACTGCAAGAGGATATTTTTCCCTCCGCGTGATGTATGCCCCGTCTGCCACAGGGAATCAATAGGCAAGATGAAGGATATTATGCTTTCCGGCAACGGGACCATAGAATCCTTCAGTGTGGTGCATGACGTCCCGCCGGCCTTTACCAGGCAGAGGCCATATATAATTGCCATAATAAGGCTGGATGATGGTCCCTCTGTGACCGGTCAGATTGTGGACAGCGATCCCGGCGAAGTGGAGATGGGAAAAAGGGTCACATCTGTATTCCGAAGGGTTGCCCAGGAGGGCGACTCAGGCATAATAGAATATGGATACAAATTTGCCCTTGCGTGAGGCCCATCAACAAGCCTCATGCAGCCCTTAAAAAGTATTTTTTTTTCACAAAAATTATTTTCTGATAACCCTTTTCCCTGCAACAAAGTAATTCCCGGAAAGAATAAGCTGAATTGCTTCAACCACTGCCTCATGTTCCAGCGGCCTGATCCTGTCCGCAAGGCTTTCGGGTGTGTCACTGTCGAGAACCTCAGCGACTTTCTGCACTATGATTGGGCCCGCATCAACTTCCGGAGTGACGAAATGCACAGTGCAACCTGAATACCTTGCACCACTTTCTATAACCTTGCTGTGAACGTGCATACCATACATCCCTTTTCCTCCGAAACAGGGCAGAAGAGAGGGATGAAGATTGATTACAGGCGCTCCGAAATTGAGCAGGGTTTCAGCTGGAATAATTCTCATGAATCCCGCAAGTACTATTATTTCAGGCTTATACCGGTACAGTTCCTGCATTACGCTGGCATAAAATTTCCCCTTTCCGGGAGATGGGTTCAGGAAAACAGCTTTTATCCCGGATGCTTGCGCCCTTTCGAGGGCACCCGAATCCTCATGATCAGAGATCACGGCAGATACGGGTCTGGATATCCGGTGTTCCCTGGCTGCATTTATTATGGCCTGAAGTGTTGTGCCCTTTCCCGAGGCAAAAACAACAATACCTGTCATCTCATTTATGTATCATGCCTGATCTTAAATTATTATTGCGGCAGCATTGACCGGCATTAAGGCCGCGGAATCCGGCAGTAACGGGGCGATGGTGGGTCACATTTTTCGGGTTCAGCAGTGAAGTGAAAAGCTTATTATTGGACACAAAATAATGTGGTGCCGGCAGAACAACCCGGCTGAAGCATGTTCCACATGAAATGAAGTGTTGTTCAGGTCACAGGCGAAAGTGAAGGGTAAGGGAGGGTCAATAGGTGATTCTTCCCAATGAATATTTCCCAGCACCATGATGGTGCAATCCCTCAGAAGCCCCATGCAGGGTTGGGTAATGTGCAATATCAGCATACTGCAACTTGAGATTACGTGATAGATATAATATGGAATACGGAGAAAAGAAATGATAGACATATGGACAGAAAAATACAGGCCAAAGAAGCTGTCGGAAATAGTTGGACAGGATGAGAACATCCGTAAGCTGCAGTCCTTTGTCAGGCACAGGGAATTGCCACATCTCATATTTGCTGGCCCAGCTGGTGTGGGGAAGACAAGCACAGCGCTTTCAGTGGCCATTGAGCTCTTCGGAGAGGACTGGAGGGACAATTTTCTTGAGCTGAACGCGTCGAATGAGCGTGGGATTGACGTCATAAGGGATAATGTTAAGGACTTTGCCAGAATAATGCCCTCCAACGGCCTTGGTTTCAAGATAATATTCCTGGACGAAGCAGATCAGCTCACGCCAGAGGCACAGGCAGCCCTAAGGAGGACCATGGAGCTTTATTCATCGGCGACCAGATTCATCTTCTCGTGCAATTATTCCTCGCAGATAATACCGCCAATACAGTCAAGAACAGTTGTTATGCGCTTCAGGCCTATAAAGCCGGAGGACATGAAAAAGAGAATTGAGGCCATTGCAAAGCAGGAGAATTTCACAATTGACGATGATGCCATGGCAGCAATAACTGAGATATCTGAAGGTGATATGCGAAAGGCGCTGAATATTCTACAGACCATCAGGTCGTCCGGAGACATGACTGCTTCAAGAATCTATGAAATTTCAGGAATGGCAAACCCAAAGCAGTACAAGTCTCTGCTCTCCAAGGCCCTGGGCGGCCTCTTTGATGATGCGCGGGAGACCCTGGATTCAATGATGATTGAGCAGGGGCTCTCAGGAATTGATATTGTCAGGGGCATTCATTCCGTGGTAAGAAAGGAGCTCATTTCCCCAAGACAGAAACTTCAGATCATAATGGCTCTCGGCGAATCCGAGTTCAGGATTGTGGAGGGCTCCAGCGATACCATACAGCTTGATGCACTGATGGCCAGGCTCGCTTATATCGGGCAGGAATTCAATTGATAAAGTCATCAAGGTTTAGATTTCTTTTTGGTGCAGGCTCATCTTGAAATGATTTGGAGACCTTCTCTATATTTGTCTTCATCCTGGCTTCCTTCCTTATGCTGGAATAGTAATAGGCACTGTCCTTTGTGTCAATGTACATGAGGATTTTAACGTCTCCTGCGTGGGTTCTACCTGTTCTCCCTCTGCGCTGTATACTCCTGATTTCAGATGGAACCGGCTCAAAAAATATTACAAGATCAGTTGAGGGGATATCCAGGCCCTCTTCGGCCACGCTTGTTGCAACCATTACATTATAGGTATTGTCCCTGAAACTCCTGATTATGGCGTCCTGATCCTTCTGCCTCATCCCTGCATCCTCGCCTCTGCTGGACTGACCAATGAATCTGACCGGCCTGATTATTCTGGACCTGTTGGTAAGAAAATCCGTCACAAGATCTGAAGTTTTTCTGAAGTGTGTGAATACTATGATCCTGGAATCCGGATTCTCTCTTATCTTATCCTCACATAGCCGGAGGACAGCAATCATCTTCGGGTTGTCAGGTTTCTTCTCCTTCAGCGAGGTGAATTCTTCCATAAACTCTTTGAATTCGGGCATCTTCTGTAACATGGAGGCCGTTTTCTTCATTGTTTTGTCCTGGCTGGACAGAATCTGTGAAACGTAGTCCCAGGCTATTTCTATACCCTGAGTTTCAAGGTACTCAATAAGGTAATCAATTCTAATGGCAGCTGACATGTAAGGGATCACACCGAAAAGCCTGCTATCCTCTGTTCGGGCTTTCTGTATAACTTCTGTGATTTTTCTGGCCATTTCGCTGCGTGAGAAATTGCCTGCAGCCATGATTCCGGCGTCTCTCAGCTTATCGGTAATATTGTGGAGGACCATCCTGAGTGGCAGGGATATATTTCTAATGTACTGCGGTAACTCAAGCTTTACAATTTCTATGCTTATCCCGCCCATATATTTCTTCACGTCCGGGTCGTTCTCACTCTTTATGATTACGCGTTCTATTCCAAGTGCACTGGTGATTTCATCAAGCTTTTCTCTGTCACTTCCTGGACTGGCGGTGATGCCAAGAACGAGCCTTTTCCTGGTCTCGAGAAAGTGCTTCGCCATAGTTGAATAAGCATAGTTACCGGTTGCCCTGTGAGCTTCATCAAACACTATGAGTCCAAAATGGGAGAGATCATAGAGGCCATTCCTCAGATCATTTTCTGCTACCTGCGGTGTTGATATAATCATTCTGGAGGTTGCCCATCTGAGTAGGCGGTCTTCATTATCGATTTCCCCAGTAAATGCAGATATTTCAATACCATATGTGCTGAAAAGCCTTTTCATTGTCTCAAGATGTTGCATTACAAGCGGTCTTGTAGGCGCTAAAAAAAGAACCTTCTCATTTTTTTCGAATAAAATATACTCAGCAACCATGGCCGCTATGACAGTTTTCCCTAGCCCTGTAGGCAGTACAACAAGGGTATTGTAATCCTTTGCGGAATTAAAAATGTTAATCTGATATTCCCTCGGCTCAATATTTCCTCCAAGGAATTTCCGGGTCACAGTGGTTAATTGTGCCTCAATATTAATATGATTATTCTATCTTCAGGGAGAACTGGGAAAACAAATATCTTAAGGGCAGCCATAAGGGAGGAGGGCCGGTAGATCAGCGGTAGATCGCCTGCTTCGCAAGCAGGAGGCCTCGGGTTCAAATCCCGACCGGTCCATTAATTTTTATTCTTTGATTTATTTATCAATGATAGTTATTTAAGATATCTCTGTTAACAGATAGCTATCAGTGATACATTAATAAGGTATCACTAAATACGGATACACAAATGAATGAAGATCTTGAACCGATTTACCGGTTTATGCTTGAGAGCCTCAATATTTCACCCGATGCGAAAATGGAATGGGCATATCCTGTATGTGTTGGAGAAAGGGAAATGTTGATAGACTTAGCGATTGAATCTGGAAATACCATAACACTTGTTGAAATCAAACATAGAATAGATGAAGACGTAATATACAGAATATATGCTCTTTCGCATTTAATAAGCAAACAGTTTGTTGATAAGAAAGAACTAAGATTAGTTTGTGCTGGAAAATCCTTGAAGTACAGTACCAGGGAACTTGCCGCCATACTTGGTGTTGAAACACTCTTAATCCCTCCGAAATTGTATCAATACCTTTTACCAAGAGTAAATGTATCCAGGACACAAGCTCCTTTCGAACACTTAAAAGCCAGCCCCTCAAAACTCACTGGCGAAAAGGCATGGAAAATAATCTGTTACTTACTGACAAAAAAGCCACCAAACATCCTTGCTGTTTCCAGGGATTCCGGCGTTTCATATGGATGGACAAACAGTATTATTCATAAACTTGAAGACTATGGGATAATAACAGTGGATTACGACATAAGGATCAAAGAAATTGATAAGCTTTTCAATATAGTCTCATGGGAAAGACCCTTAGACAGCTTGTTTGTAAAAACTGTAGACACAAATTTCATTAACTCAAGTCAGTGCATTAATGAAGTTGCACTTAACTTTAACAAACTTGGAATAGATTATGCTTTCACTGCCCATTCTTCTGCGGTTTCTTATGGTTCAACAATAATGCGGGAAGATACAGCATATATATATCTATCAAAATCGTCCTACAAAGATGCTATCAGGTTCTTCTCTGAAAGCGGAACAGGCGGATGTCGCTTGAAAGTATATACTCCAGACAGAGACCTAATAAAGTCTTCCACAGTGCTTAATGGTGTACGAGTTGTCGATGTGTGTCAGAATATTCTGGATCTCGCAGGGTTAGGTATGGATGGGCGAAATGCAGCAAAGGATCTGGTGAATAAGAGTGGTAAGTGAAGAAAATGGAGAATCCACTCTGGCCAAGGATTCATTTGAAGAGCTTAGGTACATTTTCAACTGGAGGCCTTCTGGCGAGTATTACAGATCGGGTGATATCATTCTCATAGGTGGATGGGCTGTCCACTCATTTAATCCTTGGAAATACTCACTTGACATGGATTTTATCGCGTCAAATCACTTCAAAAATTCATTGCAACGTCACTTATACTCGGCCAGAGGATATAGTAAAGAAAGGAATGAAGCAGGGAATACTTTGTTTTTAAAAAAGTTACCCTCTGGAAACATTTATCTTGACTTTCTCCCAAATAAAGATCAGTTCCATGGAAGAATGAACACCCTAGATTTGTCAAAAATAGATTACAAAACTACAACTAAAAATATTTCATACTCCTTTGGGGCAGAATTTCAAGTCATTGTTCCGGAAATCTCCATGCTCTTGTTGCTAAAGTTAAAGGCAGCATGGGATCGATACTATGAGTTATCGCTCGAAACTTTACAAGACAAAGATCATTTAAAGAACAAATTTGCAAAGGATTGTGGCGACATTGTGGCCTTGCTTTATTGTAATGAATTTCAGTTTGCAAGATTAGATTGGCTGTCTACTACTATATCTGAATTTGATTTTTTAAAGGATTTTCTGAAACAGGGAATTATAGAAGATAATTCAGCATTTGATCGTATTTCCCCTAAAGAAGAAAAAGCTCTCGTGAGAAAACTTTTATCTCTAATATAACCAACAAAAATGATAACTATATAAAATATTGTAGTATAATATAATAACAATGAAAGCGAAAGATGTTCTGAATTTATTACAGATATCCCGGAAGACCCTTCATGTATATGCCAAAGATGGCAGAATACGGTATACAGTAATGCCAAACAAAATGTATGATTACAACGATGAAGACGTTT
>JAJZAW010000056.1 GCA_021799185.1 Thermoplasmata archaeon | reverse complement strand
AAAGCCATCAACGGGGAGCAGATGCCTAAGAATGCTACGGGCCGAATGCCGAGGATTGAAGAAATTCCCACCATAATAAAACCCAGCAGGTTTGGTGAAGTGCAGGTCACCAGAGGTTGTCCAAGGGGGTGCCAGTTCTGTTCCATTACCCCGGAAACCTTCCGATCAATTCCTCTGTCCGATATAATAAAAGAAGTTAACCTGAATCAGAAAGCTGGCCAGAATTCAGTTGAACTATTGACGGATGATATCCTGCTTTACGGATCAAAAAGGCTCGGGGTCAATCATGAGGCCATTGTGAACCTTTTTACAGAGGTAAAGAAACAGGGTGTAGACGCTATCTATTTTCCTCACATATCTTCACCCGGGGTTCTGAGCAGCCCAAAGACTGTGGAAGAGTTGTCACACATTGCCGAATATGACAAATACCGCGCAGAGGCTCCTGTTGTGGGACTTGAAAGCGGCAGTGAGCGCATAATATCCAAGTATATGCGCGGCAAGCCATTTCCCTGGAAACCATCCGACTGGAAGAACGTAATACTTGAGTCCACGCCAGTTATGAACGATGCATACATTACGCCATGTTACACAATGACAATAGGATATGAGGACGAAACCGAAGAGGATCTGCAGGAAAGCATAGATCTGGTACAGAACATCATAGATGACCGGCTGAGGGCATGGATTTTCCCGCTGCCTGTCATACCCATGGGTACTTCCAGAATCAGGAATAATCCATTTCCAATACTGGAGAAACTTCCAAAAGGATACTGGGACCTCCTTTACACTTCATGGAAATACGACCTTCTGGTGACAAGAATCATGATGCCTGAAATGACAAAGAAAATGCAGAACAGAACGGTCGAGATCATAACCAATACCATGACCGACAAGATCTTCAGCCACATAGATAATGTTTTTCTTGAGCTTAAAGAGACCAGGGGAATGAAGGCCAGGGACTTCAGCAGGATAGATCTCAACAACGTAATGGGGATTTTCAGATCATTGTACTGGATTGGCAGAGCCTCCATATCAGGCTCCTAATCAATCCTCTGCCTGGCAATTTCTTTGGGCACAAGCATGCTCACAACGTAGTTTGGCTCATCAACCACCTCACTGATCCTGAGGTTTCCAGTCACGCTGCAAAGGGCATAAGCCTCTTCATCCGTAAACCCGTATGTCTTCAACTCCTCAATCATACCTTCAACAGCACTGCTGCAAGCAATGTGGAGATCCGGTGAAATTCCCATTGCCACAATAACTGGCCCCAGGCCGCTGTCTCTGGAGAAAGCACGTGGGGCGCTTATTGGGGAATTTTTTATAAGGCCAATTTTAAGGCTTGCAGTGGCCATGGTCTCAATAGCAGTTCCACATATCTCCCCATCTCCCTGCGCAGCATGAGGATCAGCTATTGAAAGAAGCGCACCATTAACAGATACGGGGAGGTATATTTTGGAGCCCTGGCCAAGAAGTCTGTTATCCATGTTTCCACCGAAATACTGGGGAGGTATCATTCCGTGCTTTCCCGTGGATGGTGCAGTGCCTATTATGCCAAGAAATGGCGATACTGGTATCCTCACCCCCTTCAGGAAGTTGCCCCTTGGTGTCGCCTCCTTCTTGCCAATGCCCCATATGATCAATCTGTCCCTGAATCTGTGTTTCAGGAATCCAAAGTCCCAGGAGACCATGGTCCATCCCCAGCTGGCCACATCAAGCTTTTCTATTGAAACTTCCAGCACATCCCCCGGTTCTGATCCCTTCACATATATGGGGCCTACAGCAGCATCGAGCAAGGAACCGTCTACGTTCTTCAGTTCTTCAGTTGTGAAATTTTCCCTGATCTGCAGAGTCGACGAATCGGGTATTTCTATCTGAACTGTGCTGCCAGGTTCTATTTCTGAAATGGGTTTCAGGTCAGGTGCCCAGTGCAGATGTTGATTCACTTTGAGATGGCCATCTATATTTATCATCGCAGGAGAAAAAGAGGTGTGTTAATAATATTGTTCTCAGTCCCACGGTCCTGGTTTTTCTCCATGGAATCCATGCACATAGCCAGGGGGCATCAAATCCGTGGTTACAGAAATCTCCATGCGCCTTCTGCCCCTGTATAACACAGCTATGCTATCTTTCCCTGCTTTAGATGACGAAATTGCGGCTATGAGATCCCTCATGCTGTAAACTGGTTTACCTGCGAATTCTGTAATGATATCTCCCCTCCTTATTCCTGCAATGTCGGCAGGGCCTCCCGGTACAGTGGATGCCACCATGACGCCATTTGTAAAACCTGTTCTTTCCTGCAATTCTGCAAGATCTTCCACGGAAACGCCTGAAAGCCCTATCCATGGCCTCCTTACCTTTCCCTGTTCCAGTATCTGCTGAATCAGTGCTTTTACCGTATTAGAAGGAATGGCAAAGCCAACACCCTGAGCAAATGGCACAATTGCAGTATTCATTCCGATGACAAGGCCATCAAGTGTTGCCAGGGGGCCTCCACTGTTGCCCGGATTTATGGCTGCGTCAGTTTGTACAAGCCCTTCTGTTATGAACTCCGACCATGGCAGAATCCGGCCAACAGCACTGACCACCCCATAAGATACGGTCGGCCCTCCCGGGAGTGCAAGTGCATTTCCAACTGCAATTACTGGCTGACCGGGCCTGATTGCGGAGGAATCACCGAAGTTGCAGGAATTCAGGTTCTGACCATTGATCTTTATTACGGCAAGGTCAGTTGCATCATCATACCCCACAATCCTTGCGCTGTGCTTTTCGTTATCGGGCGTAATGACAGTTATCCCGGAGGATCCAGCCACAACGTGGAAGTTGGTGGCTATATACCCGCTGCTGCTTATGATCATTCCTGTTCCCGATCCTACCACCCTGTCCGTTCGGCCCCACTGGTCTCTACCGTATCTTGACGTTCTTACTGTTACTATGCTGTTTCTGAGGTCTTCCACAATATCCGCAATACCACGTGAACCATACATTTCCATCTGTTTCACCTGGATTTGGTAATCCAAAGCAGTTATTATACAGAAAAGGATCAGTAAAGACTCAAGGTGACAAATATGCCATCTGTAAAATTACTTGAACTTAAGGATCAGAGGGCAGTTATCAATGCGCGTAAGGTCATGGGTTCAGTATCAAAAAAGAATTCAGTTGAGATAATATTCCTTCTGGGCATCAGAGGTGCCCTTCGGTTCAATGAAATAAAAAAATCACTTAAAGCAAGGGACACAAAGGGCATATCGAGGGCTCTTAATGCCATGGTGGGAAGCGGCATCTTAACAAGGACAGTATATCCTTTCACGCCACCGGCCGTGGAGTACAGGCTTACAAAAGTCGGGGAGTCAATTTTCAGGATGATGGGTGAGATGGATCAATTCTGAGCCAGGTTTTTTCAATGATAATTATTCAGGAGAGGCCTCCTGATATGAAGGAGACAACATTATCCAGTATCCTCTCCCTGACCATTGATGGGTTTTTCCATGAGAACAGTGACGGCTCAAGGTAGCATGCCAGGGCACATTTGTTGCACTTCTCATATGGTTCCCAGTCATATGAATTCCATACCTTCCTGATATCAACATCCCAGACTTTCATATCGCCCTTGTATTCATTGAGTACATAACATGGCTGGACAATCCTTCCAGATGGATCAATGTTGATGGTGAGCCATGGCTTGCATCTCCAGCTCTCACCAAGATACCATGAATTTACAACGGCATCAAAGTATTCGGAAGAATTTACAATGGGATATCCCTCGTTTTTCATGGTTTTGAGTACGTTGATGGCATCAAGGAGCCTGGCACGATCTGGGGATTTTGGATCGGCAGTTGAGTAATCGTAGGCAATCTGGAAATTTATGCTCACCTTAAGCTTTACGGCCAGATCTACAAGATCTTTGGCCTGATGCATATTATCCCTCGTTATCGTGGAACTTATTGCCATGGGAATATGATCCCTTGCTGCTTCGATTCCTTCAACTGCATGCCTGAAGGAGCCATTCATTCCGCGCAGGGTGTCGTGAAGCTCTCCTATGCCATCAAGGGATACAAAAAGATAGTTCAGATTATCCTTTATATCGTTAAGCCTGGCTTTTAAGAGCCATCCGTTGCTTACCATTGAAGTGTGGAACCTTTTGTGAGACTCCTGAAGAATATCGCCAATATCTTCCCTCAAAAGCGGCTCGCCTCCCTCAAATCCTAGAAATGAGACTCCACCCCGCTTAAGTGCCTCCATCATCCTGATCTCATCATCAAGGCTGAGTAGTTCTTCATCTTCCCTTCTCCAAAATGGACACATACTGCATTTGAGATTGCAGTGATAAAGAAGTTTGTGGCCCGCAATTACCGGGGCCTTTGTTCCGTTTATTCCCTTCATGGACCGCAAAATGCTTCTGCCCACTACGGGCCTTAAAAGTGCCATCTGATTTATAGCCAAGTCCGGTATTCATACTTTACGTTACATATGAAAAGCATTCATCATACCGGTGTGGTTGATAGGCCTCGCCTTCATGGAAACCTAGATTCTTAAAATAGAGAAGCCAAATCCCGAAGCTCCGCTTGATGTTTCCACCAGCATCTCCACAACATAGGGATAATAAGATCCTGCGTTGGGATTTGACACCTTCATTTCCTGGAAGCCGGTCTGGTTGATATACAATGTTATATTCATAGAGACCGTGGAATTTGTTGATACATCTTTTGTAATATAATTATAAGGATACGACGTTCTGTTCAGATATGTGAGATTAAAAATGGAAAACACCTGAACTGGACTAAGCTTTTGAATTGATGAAAGATTTGAGGGTGACACATCGAATATATAGACCGGCGAAGAACTGGCGGTTATGTTAAGCGTCAGGTTTATCTCCTGATTCCAGGAAGCTATGGGGAACTCTGTACCATTACTGGGCGAAGAAACAGCCAGGCCGTGGCTTGATGAGGTAATTGCGGTAGTGGCGGATGATGACCCGTGAGAAATTGTTTCATAAGTAATTCCTCCGAACGTAACAAGCATCAACACTGCTATGAGGGCAGAGACCTTAGCGGAAATCATAATGACAGGCAATGCCCCGCAATTATAAAACTATTACTAATTTCTAACTAACTAATTAATTATTTATAGCCAAAGCAAATTCACCACAGATAATATGGTACAATACAAGTGGGTTGCGCTGTCAAATACCACTATTGGAGTGCTTATGGCTTCCATTAACAGCACCATCATGCTTATTTCTTTGCCTGCAATATTCCGGGGAATAAATATAGATCCATTTTCCGCAGGCTCCTTTGTTTACCTACTCTGGATTCTGATGGGTTACATGGTGGTTACAGCAGTTATGCTTGTAACCGTGGGCAGGCTTTCAGATATTTTCGGCAGAGTGAGGCTGTTCAATTTTGGCTTCCTGATCTTCACGGTAGGCTCCATACTGCTTTTTATAACCCCAAGCAAGGGAGATCTGGGTGCCCAGGAGATTATCATATTCCGTATGGTTCAGGCAATAGGGGGGTCATTCCTCTTTGCAAACTCAGCCGCAATAATAACAGACAGTTTTGGTCCAACAGAGCGCGGAGAAGCAATGGGCATAAACCAGATTGCTGCCCTTGCCGGCTCTCTTGTCGGACTTATACTTGGAGGACTTCTTGCAACAATTAACTGGAGGTATGTATTTCTTGTGAGCGTGCCAGTTGGTATACTCGGCACGGTGTGGTCATACCTCAAACTAAAGGACCACTCAATAAGGCACAAGGACCAGAAGGTAGATGTTGCGGGGAACATCACATTTGCTGGAGGTCTGACATTAATACTGCTTGGCATTACATATGGACTGATGCCGTATGGGGCATCTTCCATGGGTTGGGGGAATCCGTGGGTGATTACATCCATAATAGCAGGCTTTGCTATGATTGTTGTATTTGTGCTGATCGAGAAGGTTGTTTCACAGCCCATGTTCAACCTTTCCCTCTTCAGAAACAGGGCCTTCACTACTGGAAGCATTGCAGGAATGCTGCAGTCCATGGGGATGGGTGGAGCAATGTTCATGATAATAATTCTGCTTCAGGGAGTCTGGCTTCCTCTGCATGGGTACTCATATACAAGTGTCCCATTCTGGGCAGGCATATATATGATACCCATGATGGCGGGTTTTGTTGTGCTGGGCCCTATCAGCGGTGCTATTTCAGACAGGGCAGGGGCAAGAACGATATCCACAATAGGAATGGCCATCAGCGCTGTTTCATTTATCCTGCTTTCAACACTGAGCTACAATTTCTCTTATCCAGTCTTTGGGGCGATGTTATTTATGATGGGTTCAGGAATGGGTTTATTTGCTGCCCCAAATATAACTGCAATAATGAATTCAGTTCAGCCCCAGCTTCGCGGAGTGGCATCAGGCATGAGGGCGACGCTGCAGAATACGGGGCAGACAGCAAGCATGGGCATATTCTTCACAATAGTCTTAATATCATTGACCAGCAAGCTGTCCTCGGCCTTTACTCTGGCTCTGGGGCAGGCAGGGGCACCTGAACTAATCCCGTTCTTCATAAAAATCCCTCCAACTTCGGCACTCTTCTCGGCGTTCCTGGGATACAACCCCGTTGCCACCATACTTGGCCTGTTTCCAAAGGGTTCTGTTTCTTCTATTCTGAATCCTGGTGTTGTTACTTATCTAGAGGGCAAGACCTGGTTCCCGCATGCGCTGGCCGGAGCATTTATGGGTGCACTGAGAGCATCATTCTACATAGGTGCAGCCATATTCGCACTGGCAGCCCTGCTGTCAGCTCTCAGGGGGAAGCGGTATATCTATGGCGAAACTGCATCCTCTGATCTGAAGGAATCAACTGAAAGCGGAATGCAGCAATCCGCTAATAATGCAGGCATGTCAAAAGCACTGAATGCATTTCAGGAACAGAACGCTGAATCCTCAAGGAAAGTTTTAACTGCAAATGATGTTATGAACAATGGAGAAAATGTAAGGCAACTCAATATGGAGGAATCAATTGACTGAAGAAAAAAAGGAGATACCCTGGGATATGGACACGATGGACCTATGGCACGTGTTTTCACGTGTGTTCAGGAATGGGAAAAAGTTCATAGAGCGCGAACTCGAGAAAATTGGGATCAAGCCTACTGAACTTAGGGTCCTTTTCTCGCTTTCCAGGGATCATGATACTACGATGAACTCCTTGGCAGCGGAGAACGACGTGACGGGGCCATGGATAACCGGCGTTGTGGACGAGCTCGAAAAGAAAGGATATGTAACAAAGGTAAGGAGCGCCACCGATAGAAGGATCATCAGGGTTTCCATAACGGAGCATGGAAATGAGGCCCTCGGTCAGGGAATAAAGGTATACAACAAGCTCATAGAACTGGTTTTGAGGAATCTCTCGCCAGAAGAATCCATAGAGTTCAGGTCAATACTCTCTAAGATAGAGGTTGCCCTCAGCGATCAGGCAGAGAGGTAAAGTATCCTCACTTCAGACAAATTCTGAATTGTAATATGAAATAAACCAGTGAAGTCTAACATCATGAGGTGCAATGGGCATATTATTCAGGCAGTTTTTAGTACGTGGCTAGTATAATCTGCCGCAATAGGGCTATTCATACGTCTTAAAATGCCTGAATCGGCATTGTGGCTTGAAACAAAGAGCAAGGCCAGGCAAGCTAGCATTGGCACTCTGTTCAAAAACAGGAAGCTTGTGTATGAGATTGTTCTGGGTATTCTTGCCATGACTGCAATTGCCTGGGTTTATGGTCTTACCCTTGGGTTCTTTCCCACAGTGCTTTCCGTGAACGGTTTCCTCAAGTTTCCATATTTCATATACGTTGTTATTACAGCCATTCTGGTTTCTCTTCTCGGTTACGTAATTTCCGGATATCTCAGCGACATCACAGGTCGGCGTGCGATGATGATCGTATTCTCTGTGCTGGCAATAATTACTGCAATACCCATGACATACATGATTATGCGTCACGATATGGGATTCTCAGGATCCCTGATATTTGCAAGTGTTATAGCATTCCTTACAACCGGCATATACGGTGTGATACCGGCATTTCTCAGTGAAAAATATCCCACTGAAGTCAGAAGTACAGGAACTGGTCTTGGATTCAACGGAGGGTTCATCCTTGGAAACTGGAGCACGGTTTTTTTGTTGCTCATAGTAAGCTTTGCAGCAACCACTTTCTTTGTATGGTGGGGGATTTTTGTAATCCTTGGTGAACTGTTCATACTGGTCTCTGCACTGCTGTCAAAGGAGACACGTGGAGCAAACCTTTCAGACATTAAACTTTAATTTTTTTCATATTTTTGCCACATTCTTAAGCTCCGCAGCCTGTAAAGTATCTCAGCTTAATTTTTCTTGGCAATGCATTGCATGAAGGGAATTTACCAACTTCGACAGAACCCTCAACATGTCATGGTATGAAGGCATTTTCCAGAGCATCTCCTTTCAGAAATACATTGTAATGGCTCATTCCGAGACAAAGCTCAAAATGCGAGGGATGGGATTTGAACCCACGAACTCCTACGAGACAGAATCTTAAGTCCTGCACAGTTGGCCAGGCTTTGTTACCCTCGCAATCAAGAGGCTTATGCTTCTGCGATATATTAAAAGTGCTTCAATTTGAAGACAGACAAGAATGAGATTTCCATAGCGGGTAATTTAGTTTGCGAGATTATCCTAATATGTATTTATGCCTGCATTCCTGGTGAATATAACAGTATTCATCGGTGCACATCGATCCGTCCAGCACCTTGAACGCATTAATTAGGCAGTTGATTAATATTGGGAGGTTTTCACCATCACATCAGGACAGAACACTGTTTCAGTCAGATTCCAAGGTTGATTGTGCAATAGTTCCTTGAACAATGATTACTCTTGTTCATCAACGTTTTTGACGTGTCCGCCCCAGCACTTAAATTCAGCGTCGCACGGCTCATCATGGGAAATTTTGCCTGTTTTTCGGCACCTTTAAAGATGGAAACAAATATGTATATGCCATTCAAAGCACGGCGCTTATTTCTTCTCTCTGCATATTAATTAATAATCGCATTTTCTGCAATATATCGTTAATTTTCTGGCGCAGGCAACATCAGTATTTTCAATTGAGATGTTTGCATCTGTTTTGAACCTTTTTGGCGGTATAATCAGGAAGAAAATTGTCATTATTTCCAGCATTCCTGTTCCTATTTTTACTAAGGTTCAATTGGGGTCACATGGTATTTGGTCCCTGATAAGATTCATGCTTACCCTTGCAATCTTTTTTTACATGGCACTTGCTATTTTAACTTGAGAAACTGGTTTTTACAGTGACTGGCAAATTACGCATTTTTATAGGTCAGTCTTGTTAATGATAAACAGGGAGTTGAAAGGTTGGCAGGTGTCCATTTTTCCTTAATGCTAGCCGGTGCTAAGAATATGGCTATCCCATCTGGCAGCTGATACGTAAGATGCTGCAAAGGGCTTAAATTTTTAAAACATTTATAAATCCATGCCGGTTAGAAAATAGCAAGGGTAGATGGCGTTTATGGAGAAAGCGAAAATTGTGGTAATTGGAGCAGGAATTGTTGGGCTTGCTATCGCTGCCAAGCTTTCTGAACATCACGAAGGGGTCATGGTTCTTGAAAAAAACAAGAGATATGGTTTAGAAACAAGCAGCCACAACAGCGGTGTCATTCACTCTGGAATTCATTATCCTAAAGGTTCGCTGAAAGCAACGCTCTGCGTGAAGGGTAATTCCATGATATATGAGATCTGCAGGAAATACAGAATACCATATAAGCGCCTTGGCAAACTAACTGTTGCAACAGGCGATGCGGAGATCAGGGCGCTTGAGAATTTGCTGAAAATGGGAGAGGAAAACAATGTGGAGGGAATGAAGATGCTGGATAGCCAAGGAGCAAAACTGATGGAACCAAATATCCGTGTTGAAAGAGCCCTTTATACGCCATCCACCGGCATAGTGGAACCGGATGATCTGATGCAGTATTTCCTCGGGAGATTAATTGAAAACGGAGCATCAGTTTCTTATGAAACAGAAGTTACTGGCCTGAGAGATACTGATTCAGAATACGAAATTTTCGGGATGAGCGCAAACACGAACTTTGCCATTCAGGCAGAAACTGTGGTAAACTGTGCTGGCCTGTATGCAGACAGGATAGCATCAATGGTTGGCCTTGATGTGGACAGACTTGGCTATAGACAGCATTACTATAAGGGGGATTATTTCAGGATCACTGGTAGTGCACCTGTTAATATGCTGGTTTATCCTGTTCCAAAGGGAGCAGGCCTGGGGATACACCTTACGCCAGATATGTCAGGCTCTGTCAAAATGGGGCCAAATGCTTACCCCATAAACAGAATAGATTACCGTGTGGAATCTGCTGAGGACGAATTCAGAAATGATGTGAAGAGGTATATGCCTTCAATCACAAATAAAATAATACAGCCGGATTCATCAGGCATAAGGCCGAAGCTTGTTGCCCGTAAGGATGGCTTCGCAGATTTTATCATCAGGCACGAGGCAGATCACAATCTATTCGGTTTCATAAATCTAATCGGTATTGAGTCGCCCGGCCTTACTTCATCTCCTGCAATTGCAGACTATGTTTTAGAGATGTATGAAAATGAAATAAGGGCTTAGAAAATTGGAGCAATCCTGAGATGGATTATTCACAAAAAAAGTATTGCAGAGCAGGCAGGGGCAATCTTTTCTGAGCTATGAGGAAAGGCAACAGCTTCACAGGCAGCGCTTATATTGCCAATGTGGACGCATTATGGAATTATGGTT
>JAJZAW010000055.1 GCA_021799185.1 Thermoplasmata archaeon | reverse complement strand
AATTGACTGGGGATCAAATGCATCCGCGGTATCGCTGGCGCCTTTCCCTGACCTTCCAAGAAGGGCGTCCTCAATCAATCTCACTCTACCCGTCCCTGCCATAACATTGCGAGTTGCCGGGGCCGCAATGAACGGTGAAAATCTTACGGTAAATCTGACATATGCCATCACTGTACCTCAGGGGCAGTCATTCAACGGGACAATTGATATTTTCACAGTATCTGAAGAAGGCATACGGAATGAGGTGTCGGAAATACCAATTTCAGGCGAGGCTTCCAGGAACATATCCATAAATTACAAGGTGGGCAATGATAGCCATCTTTCGCGAATTGATGCGGCCCTGCTGTCTTCTCAGATGTATGTCACAACCGGCAGGTCTGTTGAGTCCTGCCCCGTAAATCATGAAGGCAATGCGGATGATTCCATAACAATATCCGTGACAGTTAGCGGCTATGCAAGTGGAACGTTATGGTTCGTCGACCTTGATGGCAGATATCTCATTTCCAGTGCGTCATCGCTGGAATTCAACACCTCGGCAAACCTGACTCCAATAATAATACCGCCTGACGGATACAGAATATCCGGTGAACTGGTAACCTATTCAGGGAACAATTCAGAAATTGTGGATGTAAGCTTTTCAGAAATAGCAGAAACAGCAACATTTGTTGAGGATGGCATGCAGCCCGGCCAGCAGTGGTCCATACTTATTGCAGGCAGAAACTATTCAGCTTCAGATTCAACTCTGAATGTAAGCCTCGCGCCGGGCATTTACAATTACCAGGTCACTGCACCACAAGGGATGGAGATTAAGAAATCATCTGGCATAGTGAACCTCACAGATTCAAATGCAACAGTCAGGCTCATTTTTTCCCGCAGCTTCTCACTGATTGCATTTCTCGATCAAAATGCCAGGCATGTCGTGTTCTACATTTTTATTGCTGTTGCAGCAGGAATTGCAGTGGCTGGCATTTCAATGCGCAGAAGAAGTTCATGGTATATATGCATATCATGCGGAGCCTCGGTGGAAAAAGGCAGGAAATATTGTGAGAGGTGCCACCGTCAGTGAAGATAGAAGCAAAGAGGCTATATCCGGAATCGCATTTCTATGCTTATGATAATTGCCGATGTTACATTCTATCCTGTGGGAAGGGGGGAATCAGCTGGCGATACTATCCGCAGGGCAGTGGAGGCCATGGAAAAGTCAGGAGCCAGATGCTACCCGAACAGCATGGCAACAGTCTTAGAAGCAAATACCCTGGATGAGATTTTCAACGCCATAAAGGCCGGCGAGAGCGAAATAATGAAGTCCGGTTTCAGGCGGGTGGAGACCATAATCAAGATAGATCACCGGACCGATAAGGACAACTCCGTTAAACACAAGCTGGATCGCATAGGGGTTTCAAACTGATGGTATCCGGTGTGCCGAGGCCAGCCCTGTTTATAGATCGGGACGGCACAATAAACAGGGACTGCCCTTACTGCCATGATCCGGCTCAGCTCCATGTCTTCATGAATGCCGTTAAGCTTATGAAGCACTACCAGAAATTGGGGTTCCTCATAATTGTTATAACTAACCAGTCAGGAATAAACCGTGGCTATTTCACTGAAGATGATCTGGAGAGATTCAACAGTGCCCTCTTGAGGCGCCTGAAGAACATGGGTGTAAAGATTGATGCCATTTATTACTGCCCGCACAGGCCCGATGAAGGATGTACTTGCCGGAAGCCTGAAACAGGGCTTGTGAAAAATGCCCTATCGGACTTTCCCATAGATCTTGAACATTCTGTGATGGTAGGCGATAGAGATGACATAGACGGGGAAATGGCGAAGCGTCTGGGGATCGAATTTCTTAACATTTCACAGGCGGCGCATTTCTAGGAAAATGCTCAACGGAATCTTTCTCACCCCTTTGCTGCAATAAAATGCAAAATAGTAGCACCTGTCATTAAATTTTGTCTGTATGCTTTATAGATAAAGGATTTATATCTAAAGATAATTTTGAATGATATGGTAAAATACAAGTGGGTGGCCCTTTCCAATACCACAATGGGCGTCCTTATGGCAACAATAAACGGCACCATTACACTCATATCTTTACCTGCCATATTCAAGGGAATACACCTGAGTCCATTTGCATCAGGTTCCTTCATCTACCTGCTGTGGATCCTTATGGGATTCAATATTGTCACAGCGGTCCTTCTTGTGACCTTCGGAAGGCTTTCTGATATTTTCGGCAGGGTCAGGCTCTTCAATTTCGGTTTTGCTATATTCACTGCGGGCTCAGTTCTGCTGTACCTGACACCAGGTACAGGAGTTGCGGCAGCCCAGTATCTCGTAGCCATGAGGATAGTGCAGGGAGTGGGGGCGGCTTTCCTGTTTTCAAACAGCTCCGCAATCATAACCGATGCATTTCCTGTCAACGAGAGGGGAAAGGCACTTGGAATCAATCAGGTGGCAGCTCTTGGAGGTTCATTCATAGGGCTCATACTGGGAGGAGTGCTTTCCGTAATAAACTGGAGATACATATTCCTTGTCAGCGTTCCTGTAGGCCTGTTCGGCACATTGTGGAGCATGACAAAACTCAAGGACACAGCAATGAAGGAGAAAGGGCAGAAGATAGATTATGCCGGGAACATAACCTTTGGGGCGGGCATAACAATTCTGCTGGTAGCTGTGACATATGGGCTTCTTCCGTACGGGACAGATACAACAGGATGGTCAAATCCCCTTGTCATAGCGTCACTGGCCATCAGTGTTGCATTGCTTGCTGCGTTTCCCTTCATTGAACGGAAAGTCAGCCAGCCCATGTTCAGGCTTTCCCTTTTCAGAAGCAGAGCCTTTTCAGCAGGCAATTTTGCATCACTTCTTTCAGCAGTGGGGAGGGGCGGTGTGATGATCATGCTGGTAATTCTCCTGCAGGGCATTTGGCTACCTCTCCACGGTTATTCCTACGCGTCAACGCCATTCTGGGCCGGTATAGCAATGTTACCCATGACAGCAGGATTCATGATAATGGGTCCACTCTCAGGCGCCATTTCAGACAGGCATGGGGCAAGGGTCCTTGCCACGGCAGGGATGTTTATAGTTGGAGCCATGTTCCTTGTGCTTTCCGCCATGCCATACGATTTCAATTATGTGGAATTTGGCATAGTCCTCTTTGTTATGGGGATGGGCAATGGAATGTTTGCGGCACCAAATACTGCTGCAATAATGAATTCAGTTCCTGCCGAATCAAGAGGCGCTGCTTCTGGCATGATGACAACACTAAGGAATGCCGGCCAAACGGCTAGCATGGGCATGTTCTTTACCATCGTCATAGTGGCCCTGGCCGCCGGAATGGGGGCTTCATTCACCAGTGCGCTGAGTTCCCTGGGTGTGCCCAATGCACAGCTTTACGGGGCAATGCTGGGAAAGGAGCCTCCAACCATTGCTCTTTTTTCAGCATTCCTCGGAGAAAATCCAATGCAAACAATAATATCTGCCAGCCCAATACTTTCAAGCGGCCTTCACAGCTACACTTCAATCCTGTACGGTAAGATCTGGTTTCCCAAAGCTCTAGCTCCGGCATTCATGGGGGCATTGAGGGATGCCTTCTATGTTGGCATGATCCTTTCATTCGTTGCTGCGGTAGTATCCCTGTTAAGGGGAAAGAAATATGTGGATGTTGGGGCGCATTATGTTTCAGATGACCAGGGGAACGGACCTGCGGCAGTCTCTGACGGGGCTTCATCAAGGCAGCGTGATGAAGGAGTTACGGGTGCACAGACACTGAAGTCATCCAACATGAGGAGGTGAATGGAATGAATGAGGAGAGAAAACAGTCAAGCCTTGAGTTGTGGAGGCTCATAAATTCAATCAACAAAATCTGGTCCAGGCAGGTGGAGAAGAGGCTTTCTGACAACGGACTTTCAATAATGGAATTCAGGATACTTAGGACACTCAATAATAATGGCCCGCAGCCCATGATAAAACTTGCTGAGGCAAACATGATCACACAGGGGTGGGTTACCAACATTGTGGACAAGCTCGAAGAAAAGGGGCTTGTTCATCGCCTTAGGAGCCAGGATGACAGGAGAGTGATAAACATACTCGTCACAGATCGCGGGAGGTCATTCTTCAAGGAGATCAAGGAACTGCATGAAAATTTCATCATAGAAACTCTTGATTTTCTGTCGCCTGAAGACATGGACAAGGTTAAATGCATTCTTGCCAGAGTTGAGGAACAGATAGCGTCTAAGGTTGCAAGGCAATTGGCTCCTGCAACTTTGAATGCAAATGCCAAGTAGCCCCGTTAATAATCAGAACCTCGCTGAGAGAGGTTTTAATGATCCGATTGAATTAGGGGGAAAGTGTTCGCCCAGAGATCCCCTGTGATGATAATCCAGAACGTCCTCAGCGCCGTCCTTGGTTTCGTTGGTTTATTCTTCATACTGAGGTATATCGGCACCACGGACTGGGGCTTTGTTGCTTTCGGTATCGGGTTCGTGGGTATCTTTTCTCTGATCGGTGATCTTGGGTATTCAACTGCGCACACAATAAAGATATCTGCCGGCGAAGACGTCGCAACATGCAACGCCACATATTTAACAATAAAGGTTGTCCTGGGTCTCATATTTGTGGTACTTGTGGTGGCAGCGCTGGAGTTCTGGACCCTGGTCCTGCACAGAGGCTTTCAGTCGCCCATAGAATACTGGATCATACTTGCCCTCATACCATATTTCTTCTTCCAGAATCTAACTGCCTTTCCCAATGCCTATTTCAGGGCAACTTTGAAGTCGGTGAGGACCTCAATTCCGCCTCTGGTGGAAGCTGTATTCAGGAACTCTGTTTTTATATTTCTGGCATTGATTGTCCTGTATTCAGGCCGTGGCGGTTACATGGATGCACTCTATCTTTCATCAACGTACAGTGTATCCTATACAATTTACTTCATAGTTGGACTTGCTCTTGGCAGGCCATGGAAGATATCAAAACCGACACGGGCAATGTTCAGGGCGTACACAGTGATAGCCCTACCACTCATGCTGGTCACTTCGGTTGGAACAATAAGCGGCAATATAGATAAGGTTGTAATCCAGCTATTCTGGCACGCTGATGCGACCGGGGCCTTCTATACAAGCCAGACCATTGCTGCCATTATCACAACACTCAGCGGATCAATGTCCACATTCTTCGTTCCACTTCTGATCAAATATCAGAAATTTCATGGCAAGGGCGTCCACAATCAGTCCATCCATGAATTTGAGAGGCTTATATCGCTTTACACCCTTCCACTTGTGATTCCCCTATCCATCCTTTCCTTATACGTTATGAACATTTTCACTTCAGGATATATAGAGTTCAGCCTGATGCTTTCCCTACTCTCATGGAGAGCGTATTTCAGTGCGATAAACACTCCCTATACATCATCCATAGTGAGCAGGTCAAAAACAATGACCATTGCAAAGATTGACACAACACTTGTGTTCCTGAACATTTTCCTGATACTGTTACTTGTGCCACCGAAGATATTCAATGTTTCGTTCTTCTCACTTGGAGCTTATGGTGCAGCTTATGCAATGCTGGCCGGGGGAATAATATCCGCAGTGATATACCGTATTGTTGTAATGCGAATGGAGGGCATAAGGGCAAACTACACCATATTCCGGCAGATCATTCCGGCAGGGATTCAGGCAGGTTTCCTATTCTGGATTCAGACAGTCATAGTTCCAAAGGACATTCTTGTTCTGATTCCGGTAACCGTCGCCTCAATGATCATATACTTCGCTGTTGCAGTACTGATTAAGGAGACATCAATGGATGAAATCGTGCGGATAATTTCCAACTTCAGCCCCCTTGCGGTAAAAAAAAGGTTCGAGGAAGAGGAAACAGATACAGATCAGAAGATGATGGGAACTTAATTTGAGATTCAGATTTCCCCATCGCTGCTAAGTACAGCAAGCCCTCAAACGAGTTTCCATTACAGGATTATATACTCATGAGCGATCCAACTGAATGATACTTTCCATCGATGGAGGTGCAACAAAAACCTGCGCTATCGTATACGAAGAGAAGTCTCACAGTTTCCTATCCTCTGGCATATCCGGAGCCTCAAATTTCATGTCTGTGCCGGAGAAAATTTCTTTGGAGAATTTGCAGACGGCAATTAATTCGGCCCTGCAGGCAGCAGGTGTCAACATTAACGAGCTGGATTATATTGTTTTAGGACTGGCAGGAATAGGTGATTCCGCCGCGTCAACAGAAATTGGAAATGATATGGTCCGGAAGATATTTGGGCACAGAAATTACAGACTCGAGAACGACGGGCTTGTAGCATATAGAATGAGCAATATGTTCGTTGATGGGGTTATGTTCGCACCTGGAACTGGAAGTGTTGGTTACTACCAGAAAGACGGCATAATAAAGAGGGTTGGAGGATGGGGATGGTTTGCAGGAGATGAAGGTTCTGCGTCCTGGATTTCAAAAATGGCCATAACTTTAGCAGAGAGGGAGAGTGATGGAGTATTACCGGGCTCGAGTATGGTAAAACTTGTGGAGCAATATTTTGGAGATAGCTTAAGGAATGTTGCAGGCTTCATAGAGAAAAACAGGGATAAGCGTAAAATAGCAATGCTGGCACCGCACGTCACAAAACTGGCGATGGCTGGAGATCAGGTTGCTGCGACTATAATACATGAAGCCGGGTTGTATACGGCTTCAATATTGAATTCAATGCTGAAACAATTTTCACAGTGTCCTGCAGTATCTGTTGTGGGCGGAACCACACTAGCTGGTAAATTACTTATGGACAGCATACAGTCATCCGTCAAATGCAATATAAAATTTTTCGCCGGCTTTAATGTATGTGTTGGCGGAATACTGCTGGCCTCACAGGAGATGGGATTTCCTTTTTCTGAAAAAGACAGGGATCAGGCAATTAATTCCCTTCAGGGATCTGTAATGACTAATTCACCAGAGAAACTGCGTGATTCGCTAGGTATAATCGATTTTGATGACAATGACCAGTGAATTTTACAGTTATATGGTGGCGCGTTTAAAATGGCAAAGGTTGGAGTATTTTTTTTCCACAGGCAATATTCATTAGACATTGAACGAATCCTATACCATGTATGAACAGAAGGTTACAGACGTAAGAACGTATATCGTCAGAAATCCTTGGAAAAAATGGGTTTTTCTAGAACTTGTAACTGCGGACGGTTCCATTGGAACTGGCGAAGCCACGGTTTTCAGCGGACAATTTTCTGTACAGGAAAGGCTCAGGGATCTTGGTGACCTGATTATTGGCAGCAATCCATTCAATATCGAGGATTTCCTGAGCAGGTGGATGCTTCGAACGTTCAACAGGAGCAAAGATCTGATAAGCATAGCACTTATGAGCGGTATTGAATGCGCAGCATGGGACCTTCTTGGAAAATCATACGGTGCCCCAGTATACACTTTTCTTGGAGGAAAATTCCGCGATCGTATCCCTGTATACGCCAACGGCTGGTATACCTCAGCAAATTCTGTGGATGACTGGGGGAAGCTTGCAAAGCAAGCAGTCAGTAAGGGATACAAGTCTCTAAAATTTGATCCGTTTGGTGCAGGATCTGGATTTCTCAATAACGAAGAATATTCTAAGGCTGTTTCCATAATTGAATCCGTTCAAAATTCGGTTGGAGAAAAGGTAGAACTTTTAATCGAGGGTCACGGGCGATTCAATCGTTCAACAGCAATGAAAATTGCTCGATATCTTGAAAGATATGAAAACGTTGGATGGTTTGAAGAACCAGTTGTTCCGGAAGATATTGAAGGAATGGCAGTGATTTCAAAATCTACAAAAATCCCTGTAGCCGCAGGAGAGAGATTCATAACAAGATACGATTTCATGAGACCTTTTGAGCTTGGGGCCATTAGCGTGGCCCAACCTGACATAATCAACACTGGTGGTATTCTCGAAGCCAAGAAAATTGCTGCCATGGCTGAGGCTTATAATATAGGATTTGCACCACATCAGGCGGAGGGTCCCATAAACACTTTCATAACAGCGCAGCTTGATGCTACTGTGCCCAACCTGAAAATCCAGGAGATGTTCGATGAATTTGCCTACCCGGAATGGGCATGGGATATTGTGAGTAATAGACCCAAAATCGTTGATGGATATGAAATTGTCAGTGATAAGCCTGGCATAGGAATAGAAATAAAGGACAAAGTCAAGGATTATATCGCCAATGAACAAAATAAGGATTTCAACCTGTTTTCGGAAGGCTGGGAGAAGAGGGGATTTAAGTAACAATATTTCTATCGTACCACTTGCGTTATTATGACTGATTTCAAATCAGTTTTTTTAGTTATGTGTTCTTGAGGGTATTTTATCCAGTTAAAAGGCAAAGAATCAATGACATTTAGTGAGTCCTAAGATTAGGCCAATTAAATATTCATTTAAACCAAATTCAGCGTTTGACCGGAAAATTAAAATTTTGGGGAGAAATCTATTAAGAATTTTCTATAAGTTTTTGATTCGATTCAATAAGATCTCCACTTTCAGCATTGAATATCTTAATCTTATTTTTTTTAACATAAATTGTGAGAGATTCACCAGGAAGTAAAGCTTCCCTGCTGATTCCGTTTATCCTTGCCATTCCATTGTTATAGAGCAGTGATATAAGGAATGAGCCCTGAGAGTAGTTTGAGGCATCAACAACCAGACTTCCGACTTTCTCAAGTAGGTCCTCAGAATTCCCATTTTCAATAAATTCAGAAATGGAACGTTTGTCTGGAACCAACATCAAATCTTCAGGCCTGATGCCTACTTTGATTGATTCTGGAAGTATTTCTTCATTCATAATCAAATCTTTTAGTGTAACAAGCCCTGTTATCTCAAGGTCATACCTTTGCCCATTTCTAATCAACATCCCATCGAGAATATTCATATCTCCGAGAGACCCGGCAACTTTGAGATTTTTTGGGTGATCGTAAAGTTCTTTTGGAGTCGCAACTTGAATCAATTCTCCCTTAGCAATCACCGCAACCTCCTGAGCAAGGGAAAATATATCTGATGGGTCATGAGAAACAATGATGGCGGTAACACCAAAATCTTGTTGTATCTTTCTCACCAGGCTTCTCGCATCATCCTTTGTGTTTGCGTCAAGATTGCTAAATGGTTCATCTAAAAGAAGCAGTGAAGGGTTCTTTGCCAGCGCTCTCGCAAGGGCGACCCTTTGCTGCTGTCCTCCACTTACCTGGCCAGGTCGTTTTGTAACAACTTCACTTATTCCGAGAGTTTCTGAGAGTTCTTTTACACGCGAGCGTATCTTTTCTTCGTTCCAGTGCTTTACCTTCAAGGGAAAAGCAATGTTTTCATAATTTGTGAGGTGAGGATACAGCGCCCAATTCTGAAAAACCATCCCCACATTCCTGTCTTCAACCGGAACAAGATCTTTGTCATCCTTAGCAACATCTGTGGAATCAAAACTTAATACGCCCTTTGTTGGCGTTTCTAGTCCCGCGATTATCCTCATAAGAGTAGTTTTACCAGCTCCACTCGCTCCAAGTATGCCAAAAAAGGACGAACTCTTAATCTCAAAAGAGACATTATCTATTGCTCTAAAGGCCTTTTCTCCCTTTCCAAATATCTTTGTTATGTTCTCAAGTGTAATTTTTACCATCCTTATCACTCATCCCTTTGCTCCGGTTCCGAATGCCATCAATCCTTTTATGAAGTACCTGCCTAGGAGAATGAATATTGCGAGAGGAATTATGGAGGCGAGGAATGCGGCTGCGAAACTATCGTTGTATAGAGTCCCATAGCCTCCAGTAAAGCTTAATAGTGCCACGGCAGCAGTTCTCCGGCTAGGGCTAGAGATAAGAACCAGAGGTATAAAGAAATTGTTCCATGTTTCAATAAGAATGAAAATAAATGTAGAAATCATGCCCGGGAAAGTCAAAGGAACGACTATTCTTCTAAATATCGTAAAATCACCAGAGCCGTCCACTCTTGCTGATTCCATCGTGGTCTTTGGGAGAACTGCTATAAAGATTGACATAAGTAATGCGCCGGTGGGAAGATAAAATACTAAAAATGCTACTATTAGGCCATACGTCGTATCAAAAAGCCCTATTGAACTTATAAATTTGATTAACGGTACAAGGGTTATCTCATATGGAACAAAAGTAGCGATTGATATGATAGTAAAAATAGTTGTATTGAGATATGAACTTACTTTATAAAAATAATAAGCTGCCATCGAACCGACAAAAGTGGCAATAATGGAAACAGGGAGGACATACAATATGCTATTCAAAATTGGCCCCGCTAGAGCAATTCCAACGGTTTCCATTGCAGAGAATGTAAATGTAGCTGGAACGAGAACAGGAGTAGTAAGCACCCCTATTGTCGTTTTTAGCCCGTCAACAACTAATGCATAAACAGGAATAAGCCAAAGGACAGCTATAATACTGAGGATAAAGTACTTTATTATACGACGTACTAATTTTGTGGTCGACCTCTTAATCACTTTTCATCCACCTCTTCAAGCCAAAAAGTGCATACGGAATAACTACCACTGTTGCAATAACTACTAGGATAATACTTACAACAGATGCCTGCGAAAAGTATTCAGTTTCATAATAGAAATACATCTTTAAAACGGATGTTTCGATGAATGGATTTAACCCAAGGGAAACGTAAGCAAGTGAGAAAATTCTAAGCGCGAACAAGAAAAGTATGGCCGTCGAGACGATAAATGCATTCTTAGCATTAGGAAGTAGAACTTTGACTAAAACTCTTAGTGGGCCAGCAGAATCTATTCTAGCTGATTCAATAATGTTTTTGTTGGTATTTTGAAATGCAGCGAGGTAAAATATTGAACCTATTCCAGAATAAAGCCACAATGAGACAAGAGATCGGAA
>JAJZAW010000054.1 GCA_021799185.1 Thermoplasmata archaeon | reverse complement strand
CGATCTCTCATTTCTGTACTTCCTCACAAATCTCAGGAAATCTGAGATCAGTGGATCATCTCCATGGAGATTCCTGATCTTATGCATCATTATATGAACAATCTCCTTCCCATTCTCATTCTTGGTGAGATCAAGTATAGCATCCATGTTCTTCCCGAGCTTCTTCAGGTTTGCATCATCCTGAAAGGACATGTACTTGATCAGATTCTTTTCGCCATACAATTCTGATTCCATCTTTGCATCCCTGATCCTGTATGCAAGATCATTCCCAATGTGGAATGAACATCTCTGCCTTCTTATGGCTATTTGAAGCTTTTTGGATACTGTTCTGATGACGGATTCATAATGGTATCCGTCTGTTGTGATGAATATCTCCTGTGGTATGATGAACCTGTAGAGCGCAATCATGGAAAATTCCCACAACGTTTCTTCCCTGAGATCATCCATGGCTCTTCCACAAAGTTTCCTGTCTTTGAGTCCGTCAGGAGTACCCTGTACTTTTCTACACCGTTGATATGTGTGTACTGCCCGTCATATACAAAATATCCTGATGAGACCATCATTTCTTCAGGGAAAGATGGAACATATCTCCTGATGGTCACATGGGATATGATCACATTGCCGATGATTCGAAAGAGATCTGCTGCCTTCCTTAGTGATGTTTTCACCCTAGTTTTGATGCTCTTCTCCCTGATATCATCAGGTTAATGCTTTCCGTATCTGTAGTCGGGAGGCCTTGCAGCAAAGGAATATCTGCAGTCCCTGCAGATATATCTCTGAACCTGAATGTTATGCCGTTTTCCATGGTTCTCAGGCATGTGCCATTCTTAACAACATTCCTGGAAAGGCACTATGGGCACATGGGATTCATGAAGGTGATAAGATCATTCGCCTTCAGCTCCATGTCCATCATGGGTATGTTGTTGATCAGAAATGCTGGTGATAAATCCATGGAGACAAAATCATCAAGCGATATTGAGATCCTCTTGAACTTACTGTATAAAATCTTCATAAGTATAATGTCATGGAATGCGCAAACAATATTTCATGATTTCCGTTTTAGTGATTATATGGGAAAAAAATCAACTAAATATTGACAACGTCCAATTTCAGGAAACCTTATATATTATTCGGTATATTAAAGATATATGTTACTAAAGCTAATTGTTGTATTTGGAATAACAGCAGTAATGATTTCAGTAACATTCGGGGGTGCATTTGGCACACATGGAAACGCAGACAAACAATCTTCTGAACAAGCCGTTGCGCCCGCAAGTATACAAATGAGGAACAATATGAAGACTCTAAATCAGCAAGAAATGCACGATTTGCAAGAATTTATGACATATAGCTTGATTCATTACGGTGTGCATTCGAGTACGTTAGACAAACTGCAATACAAAGCAGATATGAACTTCGCTACTTGGTACATGGGCAACTTCAGCCAGATACCTTATTCATACAGAGGAATAAGTCCACAAAATTCCAGTGTAATCCTCCCAATATGGGAAAATGAAAGCTCGCAAGCTCAAGCCGACATTCAAGCAGTTGCAAATTACGAAGTAAGTCAATACACGACACAAAATTATATTAATACTACGTTTGTCGTAAACAACCATCTTGGCAACTTGGTTTCCAACCGGACAATCGTTTATAACAATCAGACTGCTAATCTTCTCACATATAAATACACAAAAGACAACCAGTCATTAGTTTACGGTCTGATAGACTACAAAGGCTGCACTACACCAGTTGATCCTTATATTAGATTAAACGCGTTTACCATTCATTGGGGATGGGGCGGATTAATCTCTGGAACTAGCTATAATATTTACTTAACCTTTACAAGCTACAATACAGCCTTGATTTTCAAGGATTTCCTAGTTAATGCCGTAACAATAGCCCAGTGGGCAACATTTAGCGAAACTGTTGCGTTTTGGATTGTAGTGACTACTTTCAGTGGGCCAGCAGCACCAATAGTGGCTGTCGTTGGGGCACTTGAATCTCTATGGGGGCAAGGAGACCCTCTGACTGCTGCGCAAAATGTGAATGATATATTCCAAAATCAAGAAGCTTACAATAACCAGTATAATATGGTATACACGCTTAATGCGTGGGAAATTGGGCTTGTTCCAGAGTTTTCTTGGTGGGGATATATGTACAATGATCCTTCACCTGGGCAACAGACTCTCACTCAAGTTTTCAAGAGCGTTGGTTTTAGTAATTCAGCTGAAGGGAACTTTATAACAACGTACAACTTCTTAACAAACATCTATGGAACAAACATCCAGCACAGCTTCTCTGCGCCTTCTGATTGGAGTTCTGCTGCTGCAAGCCTTTGGGCTCTGCTTTAGGAGTTAGTGAATCATGTACTCTATTATTTTTCTTGAATTTGTTTTCACTTTTTTTATTGCAGCGGTTATGTCCTTCATTGCATATGTGTGGTTGTCAAGATTGTTTTCTTCAATGAGGGTAACAAAGAGACAATTCCTAATGACATTGCCCACTGCTTTGATCCTACCTGCAATTCCATTAATTTTCTTCATGCTGTTTAATCCACAAAACCTGAATATAGCAGAACCACTGACATACGCTTGGGAGCTTATTTTGCTGGCTGTATGGATATTTCTATTAGACTGCAGGGCGTTTTTCTTGTATTTTGGTAAAAAAAACTTGGGGAATGCCTATAAATTTAGAGGGTAAAATAATATGAAGAACCATCATAGCTATATATTTTTTAAGATTTTCCAACTTTAATGCACGTAATTTTATTTACAAATCATATATATTATTTCATGGATGAGTGTCAGCTTTAATCTATGCTACTCAAGCTGGGTGATATATTGGAATCCCTACACTTATGGTTTCATAGTATTTTCCTTGAAATTCATTTTGATTAACTTCGTTTCTTTTATTGTGTAGCTCACCTACAATTGCTTCCTCGACGTTTTCTGTAAGCTCTCAATTCTGCATTTGTTGAAGCCAGATATCATTGTCATGGTCGTTTTCTTCGTATAATTTCAAGTGACCCATCGTCACAGTAGTTATTCTGTCAATTTCGGATTCAATTCTGGTTCCTTGGGTACTCAGGAAAACGTTCATATTAAGTTGAGTAATATTCATTTTTAAATTATTTTCACTACTAATTGTTTACTTTTTGCTGTTGTTTTGCACTATTTGCAAATTTTTCTGCCAGTTTTTAACTTTCTATAGAAAATCTTGCAGCGAGAGATGATCAGGTTCTGACATGTTTGAATTCCTAACTGGTTCCGAGTACCGAAGTGCCAGCGCATTAATTTTGCACGGATCGCAACAACTCATGTTTGTCACTAACCCGAATTAATAGTTCTTTTTCGATTTCAAATTCAATAGTGGCCTGCTTTTTGTCATTAGGCCTGCTTCATCTGTCCAATACTTTCGGAGGCAGAGGTAAACCCCCCTCGATTCCTTTTGCCTGACGTTTTACATTGAACTTATCCATACAATTATAACGTTAGCAGATACGTGATCTTCATGTTTGTAAAGTTGAAGCACATTTTATTCAATAAAAATTTGTGTATGTAATATCTGCGCACATATATATACAAACGTACAAGAGAAAAACCAACAGCAGAAGAAATACAAAGCATGGCGTCGCCGCGCTTCATATTTTTAGGGAATTGCTGCGTGCTTCAATGTCCGAGTCCCCAATTCCCTTGGGCATCCTTCAGCAGCATATCATGAAATCCATCAATGGTATCATCACAGATGACAAAACACCCTACATAAGGAGATCAATACGATACCTGACCGGTTTTGGAATAGCTAGAGAAAGTCGGAAAAACATGATGAACCTGCCTTTGAGCTTGCATATTCCGGTGATGACGAGCATTTTTATCTGTCAGTACTAGCATTCCTTGCCGTCACATTGGGCGATGATGTCATGTTGTTAGTAGAACATTTCCTTGTCAGGTAAATCGGAAACTGAGTATGGAACTTCCTGAGAATTACTCCGCTGCAATGGACCAGGAATTGAATCATGGAGGGATCGCAGATCCGCATTCGAATTTTTCCTTGCCATTCTAGGAGATTATGCAAGATATCCACTTACTTTCTTTGAGGCAACATGGCCGATAATAAGATCACACCCTGTTGTTAGGATTTTTGAAATTTTAAGATAGTCGCGCATTGTCTCAATGTATAATCACCGTAGCTGTAAGGAAATATTGAAAATATACGGAACAGCATGCTTGGCATTTTCCTGCCCAGCGAAGGGAATGCCTTTGACCTATACCTTAAGCCGGCTCTGGAAGACAACATTTCGTTTATGCTAAAGGATAAGTTTAGCAACACGGCATATGTCTGCATGGGATAAATTGGAGATTTCGGGCTATCGTGCAAGATCAAGAAAGCAGTATTGGAAATGTGCAATGAACGACTTTGAGTATTAAAAAAGATATATAACCTGATTGTTTGGATATTAACCTATACCCAGTTTCCAACGGGCCCGGTGGGATTCGAACCCACGATCACCGACTTAGAAGGACGGTGCCTTATCCATACTAGGCCACGGGCCCGTTTCCCTCAGTACGGCCTTGAATTTGAAAGTTTCCATCAACATGCTTCTCAACACCGGGCGCTTCGGTTCTCATGCAATTCTGTCAAATCAAGTGTAAATTTCAGCACGGAAACAGAAGGGGAAAATTCCCGGAAAACATCTGTTCATAATTGATCAGACACAGCTGTTTCAAAGCGTGAGAATCAGACCAAATGCAGATTTTAACGGGTAAAACTGAAATCGTGTCTGATCCGGTTTGGATACGTATATGGTATTGAGTCCCTGCGCTATCGAGGCTATAATGCATCTGATATGTTTTCGCAGCTGTTCCGCCTGAAAATCCTTAATAGGTTCTTCAGCATAGAAAAATCCAGAAATGTCAGATTCGCCGTCATCATTCCAGATTAGAATAGTTCTGGAAAGAGAGAGATATTCAGATTATATTCAGGCAATTCGACCTGATTTAAATGTACACGTGGGTCGCTCACGAACATGGCTTGAGGAGGACGATGAAAGTTTCTATATTTATATACGGTCTCCTGATACAGTTGCACTAAGGGCGGCTCTTGGATCCATATCGCGGTGGTTCAAGGTGATTAGGGACGTTATGGAGGTAGTAAGTTAATGGAACCGAATTTGAGTCAGTATATTCAGAATCAGCTAAAGCAGGCACAGCAGCTTGAAACCCAGATAGAGCAGGTGGCTACTCAGAAATATCAGCTGGATCTTAGAATAAAGGAAATAGACAAGACTTTGAAAGAGCTTCAATCAATAGGCACAGACACTCCTGTTTACAAGAGTGTTGGGAATATATTATACAGAGTAGAGGACAGGCAGAAGCTGGTTGATGATCTCTCGGAACAGAAGGAACTCAGTGAGATACGAATTAAGACCCTTGAAAAGCAACAGAAAGCCATGGAAGATAAGTACAAGGAACTTGAGACCCTGATTCAGCAGAGATATCAGGAAGAAACCCAGAAAAGGGGTACTTCGCAGTGATCGATCTGGTAGATGTTCAGGCCGAGAAACCCAGAGTTTCAATTCCCATAACAAGCGTTGGACTTAAGGGAATCACATATCCTGTCAGGGTCAGCCGTGACAGCAGGGAAGTAGATCTGCTTACAAGGATTGACATATACGTTGATCTTCCTGCGGACAGAAAAGGAGCTGATTTTTCTCGAAAGATCGAAGCAATAAATGAGATAATTCTGGAAAACGGGACAGTTCCAAGCATAGAGGATCTGAGCCTTAGGATTGCAGAGAAGGTGCTCCAGAAATTGCCTTATTCAACGGAATGCAAAGTTAGCGTATCAGCAGAATACATGCGGGAAAAAAAATCAAAAAATGGAAGTAGCCGTATAATTGTGCCATACAAGCTCGAAGGTGAGTCGGTTCTCCTCAGGAACGGCGAATACCATAAGATGGTCGGGGTCAACGTTACAGGGCTGAATGCGTGTCCGTGCGCTATGGAAACAACACGTGCTCTGATCTCTAAGGATTTTCCCGGCAACGAAGAGATTCTGAACAGAATCCCATCCATAACACATAACCAGAGAAATCATGTCAGGCTTATGATGCAGGCTCCAAGTGGAAGAAACATAGAAGCAGACGATCTCATCGCCATATGTGAGAATGTTCTCGGAGGCTCCCTTCACTCACTTCTGAAAAGAATCGATGAGGGTGAACTGGTTTACAATGCGCACAAGAATCCAAAGTTTGTGGAGGATATTGTAAGGGATATAGCAGCAGAGGTTCTGTTAAAATACAGCGATTTTCCGGACGGCGCAAGGGTCATAATTTCGTCAGAAAGTGAGGAAAGCATACATCCTCACAACGCATATGCTGAAATAAATTCCACACTTGGTGAACTTAGATCAAGCGTTCCCAAACTGGATCACTGAACCGTGGCCGGGCAGTATCCAGGATGGTTTCATGCCAAGTATTTTTTCTTTTGATCTCAGAGCCTCTTCGTAATCAATTGTAAAGGCTTTATTTACAGCAATTTCAGAACCCCTTTTGAGAAGAGCATCTCCCACGAATATGGCGTCATATTTCTTCATATAATAAGATGTGCTTCCAGGCGTATGCCCGTGGGTTGCAATATGGGAAATGCCTTCTAAGTTCAGCTCCGATACCGGATGCACTTCGCTGACAGGTTCGGTTTTAGAAAATCCAGCAACCATTCGTGAAATGATGGACTTTGCTGGTTTCACCCTTGCCTTTCCGCGGACAACATCCATTTCCAAGTCCGGGACATATACTGAAGGGGAGAAGCGGGAGACAATAATGGCAAGTCCCCCGATATGATCCGGATGATAGTGGGTTATGAGCACCACATCGGGCCTTGTTTTCATATTCTCATAGAACTCTATTATTTTGCGCCCGGAAGATTTCATTCCAGCATCGATAAGAATGTTCCTGTCACCAGCCTTCACTGCATAACAGTGTGCCATAGTGCCAGGAATCTGCTTTATTTCACCAGGCAGGTTCAAAGTTCAGACAACCTCTTCAGCATTTTAGCCACGCTTTCAACAGCATCCCTGGCCATCTCTATCCGCGCCTGTGCCTGAAGCCTTGTCTGGTTAGGTCCGGAAATGCCCAGCGAAACTGGCTTTGAATATTCAACGGAAAGGTCCTCTATCTTCCTCGCGGCATTCTGCATTATTATCTGGTCGTGGTCAGTTTCACCCTTTATAACAGCGCCAAGCGTAACCACACCATCCACATCCTTCTTCTCCAGAATTTTTTTAACTCCCAGCGGGATATCAAAGGTACCTGGCACCTTCAGGACATGCGTTACATCAAGATTCATAAAGGCAGCATGTTCCTGAGCCCTCTGCAGCATCATCATGGTTATGTCATAATTGTATTCTGATACAACAATTCCTATCTTCATTTCTTACAACTCCATCAGTGTCTTATTCCAGTATTTTTCGGTTCTTCAACCGAGCCCACATCTTCGTATCCCTGTCTCAGGCCCTTGCCAGCATTCTCTGTCAATTTTCCCGGCCTGAATATTAGATTATATGCATTCAGTGCATGCTCCCTAGCCCGCCTTTCGGAGAGCCAGGCAAGTTCAGATGGGCTTGACGCTTCATCTTCATGAACGAATACCTCTATAACGTGCCTGTTTGTCATCAGCTGAACCTGCATTATACCCATGGAAGCAACCTGTGCTGAGATCTTGTCAACCGGCTTTGCACCAGGCATCCCGCAGGCAATCACTATGTCGCACTGCTGTTCTTCAATCAGCTTCTTGGCTGCAACCGGGATATCTTTTATGCCCGGGACTGTATACCTCACGGTGACAAAACCTGTCCCGGTTGAGTTCAGTTCATCTATTATGGCAGCTCCCATGTCGAATCTCGCAAATGTCGTGTCAACAATTCCGAACTTTTTCAAATTCCACCCTCTATTGCCTCAAGCAGCCTCTTTCGCACGTCTGAGCTACCTTTGTACCTGGAAGCATTGAAACCTGAAATCCTCACCACATCGGTGTTCAGGCCCATCTCGTGGCATCTGTTTCTTATAATTTCCGGGTCAAATTTCTGATCATAACCAAGCGTGATGATATCTGGTCTCAGCTCCCTTACTGTAAGGAACATATCGCCTTCGTGGCCCAGAACAGCCCTGTCAACTGGTTTTAACTGGGAAACAATGGCCATTCTGGATTCCTCATCAAAAATCGGTTTCTTTCCGTTTCTAATGGCCGTGGAATCCCTGGCAACTACAACCACAAGTTCATCTCCGAGTTTTCTGGATTCAGTAAGATAGTGAATATGCCCAAGATGTATTATGTCAAAAACTCCCGTAGCCATGACTCTGATCATTCGCCCACTGGTCGATGATGTATTTTCCTTCTATAAATGTTAGCGAATGTTCATCCGCAAATTTCTTAGCTTTGTCGTGTGAAAGGGAGTAGCCATTGTCATCCAGCATCTCAACAATGGTGGCAGAGGGAATAAGTCCAGCTTTTTCAACCAGGTAAGTGCTGAGCTCGGTGTGTCCTCTTCTTCTGGAGAAGTACCCGTCCCTGGCAATGAGAAGTATAACATGCCCTGGAATTCTAAACTGACTTGAGAAGATATCCCTTGCCGTACCATTATAGGTCGGCAGACCCTGAAGATATGCTGCAAATGCCGAGATTGTGAAGGCTCTGTCCCTGTCAGGGACTCCCGTGAATGTACTCCTGTGATTTATGGTCACAGAAAATGAACTGTTGGTATCATATCTCAGATCTGATGTGTCAAGCACTTTCTGCCCGAGCCCAAGGTGATCCCTGTAAAAGTCCTCTATGAAAGGAAGGCCTATCCTTGAGGCATCTGTTTCCTTCATGGTTGTGCAGATAAGGCCTCCTCCGTTCTTCCTCATAAATTTCATTGCTTCAATATTCACATACTGCGATGGGAATACTATGTCCGTCTCGCCCTCGCGATCCTGGGAATCAAAAATCAGTACCGGTCTGCCGGATCTGAGGCTTTGAATGGCTTCGGATATCATAAAATTGAATTACAGGGCTATTTATAAAATTGATGGTAATTACTCTAATAAGAGTAATGATACTCTTGAAAAGATTATCTGTTCGCGTACATTATGGTGTGGTGAAGATAATACCTTTCCAGGCAACCTATCTGGATGGCATAGTGCTGCTGGAGCAGCGGGCTTTTCCGGTTGGCCCATACACGCGAAGAATGCTTGAACATGTTTTCAGAAATCCGCAGGCTTTCAGTTTCGTTGCAATTGATGATGGAAAGGTTGCAGGCTATGTGGTTGCTCTTCCGCTGGGTGTTGAATCTGCAGATATAGAGAGCATAGCAGTTGATCCGGCAAATCAGGGAAATGGAACAGGAGGCCTGTTGCTTGACGCAATAGAGCAGGAGATGAAAGCCAGAGGTTTTTCAAGTTCTGTCCTGGAGGTCAGGGACAGGAACACGCAGGCCATTAACTTTTACAGGAAACATGGGTATGAAATAATTGAACACATGCCAAAGTATTATCATGAATTATATGAGGGCTCAAGGGGGGCATATCGTATGGCAAAGTCCCTTAAAAAGGATTAATGCGATTTCACTGCAGGTTTTTCAGCAGTTCTTTCACCAGATCAACCCTTGCGGGCGATGACGATACTATTATGGATTTCTTTTCCAGAGTCTCCCTCAGGGTCCTTATGAGTGGAGAAAGGCTTGTAACGTCTGCCAGCCCATTGTTGCTGAGCACATTCATGTCTGATTTAATCCTTCCCGGGCCGGCAAAGTCAGGAGGCGGTACGACGTCAACGATATATTCCCAGTCCTGGAGGCTGCTTTCAGCCAGTTTATTCTGTATTGATGCATACAATTCCTGCGTATAATGAAGTTTCAATACCGGTTTATGCAGGTTTCTGTTCATAATCTGTTTCGAAATGACGCTGGCATCATGTGAGATAATTGAAAAAAAATCATTGTCGGTCATTGAAAATGGATGTTTGAATTTCCCAGCATTCTGCCTTATGGCATAAGAGCTCATTATCTGGGCAATTCTTGAAGTCTTGTGAAAATAAACTGTGCTGTACATCAATATCCTTGATATTAGAATGGATTCCAGCGTGCCGATGCCCTTCTCCTCGATTGCAACGTCATCTCCAACAATCTTCGCCACGTTGAGTATTCTTCTGTGATCTATGTTGCCCATCGCAACACCGGTGTACATTGCATCCCTCCTGAGGTAGTCCAGCTCGTCCACATCCATGGGTCCACTCACCAGCCTGGAAATAAGTCTTCTTGGACTTGACTTGAAGAGCAGAATGTCAGCTATATCCTTAGGGCTGATATGGATCTCTTCAAGAACTCCCGGTAGGCTGCTTTCACTGAAATCTCCACGGCCAAGTATCATTTCCACGCCAGCATGAAGATGATTCATTCCGGTGATTTTCTGAAAGGTTTCCTCCGCACCATGGCTAAGCGGGGGATGCCCAATGTCGTGAAGCAACGATGCCGTAATGAAGAGGTCCCTTTCCTGTATCTCCAGCGTGTCGGCAAACATCTGGGAAAGATACATGGCGCCAAGCGAATGTTCGAACCTTGTATGGTTGGCTCCCGGGAAAACAAGGTGGCACATTCCAAGCTGCCTTATGTATCTCAGTCTCTGAAATTCAGGAGTATCAATTATCTTCTGCAAGCTGGATGAAATTTTCATTGGGCCATTTATTGGGTCCTGGATTATCTTGAATGAGTCATTTACCATTTTTACATCACTTTGCCTGTTACATGGATAGGCACATGAATCATAACCCTTTTTCAATTTCACAGCATGTACCAAAATCATAAAGAACTCAATGATTATGAATGCCCATGGCATTGATTCCAATCATATCTTACGTTGATCTTGTGGTTGTTCTGGTAATAGCCTGGATCCTTGCATCATTCCCGATT
>JAJZAW010000053.1 GCA_021799185.1 Thermoplasmata archaeon | reverse complement strand
CGATCTAGGTGTGGCAGCTTCCATTTGTAAGCCTTAATGAGCGTGAAGAGATCCCCCCGGATGTTGGAGTACTATTAAGTTCTTCAAGGGATGAGTTTTCTATACCGAATCAGTTCAAGGGGGACAACCCGCTGCAGGCTCTCAGATCTTCCCTTGCCAGGCTTTTTATGAAAGAAAAGTTCGATAACCTTGTAATAGGCATCGATCCGGGGCCGTACCCCGGTATTGCAGTATTTGCAGATGGCGTTATGATGGAGGCGTATGAATGCCCACTGCGTGAAAATCTTTCAGATGAAGTTCGATCGATTGTGAATACGTACTGCTTCAACCAGCTTCAGGTGAAGGTTGGAAACGGAGATGCTCCAAACCGCGATTACATTATTGAACGTCTCAGGGATCTAAATCTCAGAATTACAGTGGTTGACGAAAAGAACACGAGCTTTCCCCATAAGATTCATGATAATGCGCTTTCCGCTGCTAGAATTGCAAATGTGGAAAGCAAATATGAACTATCCCGCCAGTGGACAAATGTGAGCAGGAAAAACATGTTTGAAAAGGAGTTCAAGACCCTGAGGAACCAAGTAAGGACCTCACTTTAAAATTATGTTTAAAGATGTGCTCTCTTAATCACTTTCTCCATTTTGGCCTGTTTGGCGTTGCTGATCTTCTTCCAGCAGTCAATGCCAGAAATATCATAAAAGCAATAACGATGGCAGCCACATAGTATATCCAGTTATAGTTTGGCGGCTTCCCGTAATAGAAATGCGTCGTGTAGACTGCAGCGGATCCGTCAACACTGACTGCTTTATTATTTACCGACACAGTCAGGGTATGTTCTCCGTTTGTCAGATACGGGTTAACATATGTAAAATTAACTGTCACCGAACCTCCCGCTGGGATAAATGTTGCCACAGTGCTTCCAACAAACTGATTGTCCACTGAAAAATCAACAGTTAGGTTGTGAATGGCAGAAGTACCTGTGTTACTTACAACAGCGTAGAAGTAAATGGGCTCTATGACATGAACGGTGAAGCTCTTCTGTTCTGTGACATATTTAGAACCATAGTTCGCTCCAGAAATTATGTTGATATAGAGTACCTGAGCGGTGCTTGGGGCCCTTAATGAAACTTTGAAATCCGGATTTGAAGCCTGAAAATTGTGATAGGAGAAACTGGGACTTGCTCCGCTGAGATTTTCTCCCGCAAGATAGAGTGTAACTGTGTAATTTGAAAAACCATTGGTTTCATTCACATATACCGTGAAATTCTGGTTTGTAGTCACATAAGCAGGAATTGTCACCGAGGGAGTCATGGGTGGAACGTATACAGCATGTGATGCCCCTACAACAGAGAATGCGAGGAGCGCCATGATTAACAGTGCAATGAAAGGGAAAAACCTCTTCATTTCTTACGCCCCCTGTATCCAGCCACGAATACTCCTGCCACCACGGCCACTGCAATTACCACGAGCCCTATGATAAGGCTCTCATATGGATCGCCGGTGTAATTGCCAATGACCCCCGGTCCGACAGGATATGGGGCAACCGATGACAGCGATGGCGTTGCCGCTGAAACTGTTATGTTATCATAGTGGCCTGCGCCCCTGGTTGATAGAGAGAAGCTGAAGTTTTTGATCACGCTGGAAGTAGACAGTGGAGAAAGCACTATGTACACAACCCGGGACTGCCCGAACGGTACCGTAATGTTTGCATACACGGTCTGAGTCAGATTCTTCGATATTAGCGTTCCGTTATAGTACAACTCTGAAGACCATCCATATGCCGCAGGAGAAGTTAGTGAGGAGTTGGTGCTAACGCTAAGATTGACCGCAATGGGAGAGTTTCCCGTATTCTTCACTGTTACGGGAAGGTATAGATTTGTCCCATTTGTCATTGAAGATATGTTCTGCGATACGGTATAGTTGGACACCATGGCTATATTTACAGGCACAGTTACTGTTGTATTTCCGCCGGAATACTTGAGAAGCACAGGTATATTTTCACGCCCGTACAGTATGTTTCCTGTAAGTGTTGCATTCATGCTTAGGTTTGCAGATTCGCCTGGCTTAAGATCAACTCCGCTCTTATTGAATTTTATAAGCCACGATGAATTCCCAGAGCTGAGTGTGATATTTTCCAGGGCATTTCCCTGGTTTGTCAGTGTAACATTTCCACTCATGGTTCCTCCAGGGCTTATTGTCTGTATGGGTGAAGTGAGCTTCATGTTGAACGCGTTGTATACTACAAGCTGTAAACTGATCTGCACTGATCCTGGAGCGTTAACATAAATGGTTTCAGACTGGGAATAACTTACACTGATTACGGTGCCGTTGGATGCAGTGGTTGTACTGGATAGTGTGGAAGAAAATGTGTAATTGCCCCGTGGAAGGATCAGGCTCCCAACGCTGGAATTGAATAAATATGTATTGCTGCCAATTGAAGCAGTAACCGGCTGATTTATTATTGATGTCCCCAGATTGACAGTCACATATTGCCTGAATGCGGGAACGAGCGTCTCATTCTGATATACAATGTTAGCAAATCCCGGTACAGTTACTGAACCAAAGTACCCTGAGCCTGTGGCATTGTCGATGACGTATGCCGTATAGTTTCCGCTTGGAACTACCATGTTATAGTAACCCATGTAGTTCGAGTTTGATCTTGCAATAACGCTCCCTGTGGAATTTAGAAGCAACACAGTGGAATACGGGGCAGGAGACCCGCCGTATGTGAGATATCCGCGAAGTGTGGAATAAACTTCAGCCTGGCTTACCTTAAGATTCAGTGTCATATTGCTTGTAAGGTCAAGGGAAGATGTCCCATTTATCAGGAAAGATCCAGTATTATTTGATGTCTGCTGCCTGTAACTTATGTAATATGATCCTTCTGGGAGCGAAACGTTTCCAGCGGGGAATGACATATTCAGATTATCTGTGCTGATGGTAAATGTCCCGGAAGTTGCCCCAAGAGTGTTTGTGAGTAAAAGATTCCTGTAGGCGCCAAAAGCTGGTTCTATCTTGGCATTTCCATTAACATTGAGCGTTGATACATAAACCCCCCTTGTAGCATTAAATGCATACAGGGTGTAAGTACCATCAAAAACATGCTGCAAATTCGCCGCAGCTACCCCGGTTGAATTAAATAGGAAGGCTTGAGTGGCATTTTCAACTGTAATATCCGAATATGCTGAACTATTAATGATCACATTGGCTGGAATGCCTGTCACAACACCCATAAAGGTCGGGTTTGAGACAATTTCGTAATTCTTCTGAGATATATTGAGCACGTACACTGAAGGCTGCAGATTCACCTTATAAAATCCAGTAGACGAGGTGTAATTGAATACACCATTGTTTCCTATAAATGATATGGTGATGTCAGACGGAATGTAATTGCTTCCCATAGCCTGCACTGTGAAACCCGTGGTCCTAGGGGTAAGTGGCAGGTTTAATGTGCCTGAAGAGGCCTTGGCACTGAAGTTCGCAAAAAACACACCGGAATAATTCAGATATATCATCCCAGTGGCATACGAAGGGTAGAATAGCTGGGCATAGCCCTTTGTATTAAGAGGCTGGAATGATATTGGCATATTATCATACATCAGCACTGCCACTCCACTGAATACTGTGGATGAAGTGGAATACCCCGAACTGCTGCCCGAATTCAGGTATGGTAGTGCGGTTGCTGAAAGATTGTACTGCAGTGAAAGATTTACCGATGTACTTTTCCCTGTAGTAAGTTGCTCCATTCCTGACAGCGTATTTCCAGTGTACGTGCCTAGGCCTGATACTGTGTAATAACCTGTTGGAAGAAGCATGGTAAATGTATGGTTGTTAAGAAACTGATACTCCAGTAGAGCGTTGCTGGAAAGGACCTCATAATACCCGGAATATGCTGAGATACCGTGTATGTGTGATGTTACACTAAGATTTCCAGATGGCTGTAATGATGCTGATATTGTTGTATTGGACATGATCTGCAACGTGCGCAGGTAAGACATGTTCCCAGATACTGCATAAAGGGTGTAAGTTCCATATGGTACAAGCGAACTGAATACTGTGCCAGAGGATTTGGTAAGACTCGTGGGACTGCTCAGCTGGCCATCATGGTAGAGAAGCACAGATGTGGGGCCCGTTGATCCTGCCACACTCACTGATACAAGAGCAGCAGGTTCTGGTGTCAGATTCAGTGATGTGTTCTCATTCCATTTGCTGAATGTTACTGTTACGGGATATGAACCTGTATTATTTCCTGAAACCCTTACGTTGTAAGTGCCCGGAGTGACGAATAGTTTTGCAACTCCTGTTTTGTTTGATGCGTTAGATGACCACACCATTCCATTGCTTGTTGTGGCAGATACAGACATTCCGGTGACTGGCTTTCCGGCCACAGTGGTGTTTATGAATGCAACATCGAATGGCACCTGCAAGTTGTAGACTATGTTGCCCCCGAGGGTCACGTTAACAGTTTCGATGTTTGCAAAATAATTTCCGCCGGTATACAGACTGGCTTCATAAGAAAGTGGAGGAACGTCCTTCATGGACCAGCTTCCATCCTTCATTGTCAGATTGTAAGTGAGGTTATATGTTGAGTTGTAAAGAATGACATTTCCGGTGTTTATTGGAGTCGATATTATGGCATTTTTAGCACCGCTCGTGACATTCGTGACCTGCTGATATGAATAATGCGCGGATCCAGAGACGCTGCTAGATGAAACTTCGAAGTTCTCAGTGAAATAATAATTAGGAAGTCCTGTTGTGGAATTATAGCCGGTTGTGGTTCTTTCGGCCTGGCTGTTGGAAACCGTTATTGCCTGATCGCCAACGCTGTTGGAACCTATGAGGTACTGCTGGTTGAGAGTACCGGTGGAATAAATCAGCGTGTCATTACCCGGAACCGCCATCAGTGAATAATCGCCACTGCTGTTGGTAAGAACTGTCTGATGGGGTATGCCGTATTGATCGAAAATGGTTACCCTGACATCAGGAACCGGTGAACCGTCAGGTGTTGTTACCTTGCCCTGCACTATTGCACCCGGGAAATACTCCACTATTGGATCGCTGTATGAAAGCATCTGCGATGCGGACGAAAACATGATTACAGTACCATTATTTTCCTTCTGAAGTTTGTATGCCTCCTGAAGTGGTATTTCCTTGAAGTCATTTGGATGTGCCTGATAATTCTTGTACGGATTGTAAAGGCTGTTCTCATAAACTATCTCAAAGTTGCTCATATTCCAGGCAGGCATGACCGTATCTGTGGACTGCCCATAATCAACGCCAGGAATACCATTGGTCTGTCCTACGGCTGAAGGGGGATAACCTATTGTAAACCTGTATATGGAAGTGTTGTAAAACTGTGGCGTATACTGTATGTTATAGGAAATTGGAACTGCAGTTGGAGATAGCTGATTAAGCGGAAATGTCCCGTTAGTGGTCGTTGCATACACATTATAGTATTCTGTAGGAATGACTTCCCCTCCGCTTGATGCATAAGAGGGTGTATACGTCAGATAAGCCGGGGCATAAAATATGCCAGGATTTGTGGCAGAACTGGGGAACAGGTTATGATCGATCTGAATGTAACCGATACTGTAGCCTGTCTCACGCTCCACACTCTGATACAGATTTACAAGTGTGGTTGTGGGATAATTGTATGAGAGATTGCCCTTCATAAAGGCATAATAAACGTTCGCAGATGTTATGGAACTTATATACTGCCCGTAAATGGCCGGGCTTGCAAGCACAGTCTGAGTGAAAGCTCCGGGATTTCTGGTTGCGTTCAATATAATTTTATACTCATTGACACCCAGCATGGAAATCAGGGTATTCGTGATGTTGCTGCTGAAATGGTTACCGTTATCCTGGAAGTTAGCCTGGAGATCAATGGCTGTGAAAAGAGCAATATCCTGGCTCTGATTTTGCGCCATGAGTAATTCGCCGGCTTGAGGTATTCCCTGCTGGAAGTCATCGGCTACCGTTGGATGCTGCCCCTGGTAAAGTTCCTGGAATCCATAATCCCACCAGCTCACATATGCTGGCTTTTCGGTAAGGGGAAGATTTGCGTCCTGCGTCGAAAGCCATGCAAGAGAGAGGGCAATTGGCTGGGTTGCATTGTCAATTGGAACCCCAAGTGCCCCTGCAAACGAAACGGTTGTGTTGTTTGTGCCCTTCAAGAAAGCTGGTATAGCGCTGCCTAGCTGTGTATTGACATGTGCAGCAGAATTAGCAGGAACGGATGCAGAAACCATTGAGAGACCTGATGGAACTAGAAGCACAAGTGCAATGATAACGACAAATGTAGCCTGAACCCATTTTATGTTACCCTTTATTGCTTTTCTTACTGAAGCGTATCCAACATTCTTCCTGTTCTTCAAATCGTCAATCCTGACCATCCTGGCAAAATACATTATGATGGCACCGCCAAGAATGGCATAAGCAGGAGCCGCAGTTATGTTGAAACGGGCCGCCGCAAAACTCATGTAAATGGATACCAGCGAAAATACCATTATGAATAGTAATTCCTCCTTGCGCTCCTTGAGGTACAGATAGACGATATATATCATCCCTGCAATGCCAAATATAAATTGCGCAACTCCAAATCCTGAAATGTATGATCCAAGTGCCGGAGCCTGCGCCTCAGCGATCGTGGAATATACCCTTGTCTTTATGAAATATCCTTCTCCGCTTATGAGCGAATGAAACAGAGATGGGGCAAAAAAGTCCATTCCAATAATTCCCACTGCAGAAACTATGATCAGTATTGGAATTATGAGAATCCATGGTCTCCTGCCAATTATGTTAATCACTGCAGAGAAGAAGATGATGAGTATCCCAATTAGCAGCTCGGCATTGTACCATCCCGGTCCTTCTCCGATTGCCTGATAATAATATGCCCCCATTGCAAACCCGAGTATTATAAAAAGGGCGAAATAGAATGTTATATAGCCCGTTGGCCTCTTAAGAATAAGGTTGGCTATGAGCTGAATTACAATATATATAAGGATAATTGCCTCTATATATGCATAGCCCTGCCATGCTAGCATGAGCCCTCCCAGAGAGGCCCCAGCCAGCAGAGCATAGGTGGTCGATTTTCGATTCTCATGATAGAAGTCCCTGACGCGGGCAGGGAGTGACCTGAAGTCCTTCAGATTTTCCAGTATCCTGCCCTTTCCTGAGAATTTGATGGCCATTGCAAAGAAATATATGGTGAAGAAGGCAAAAATAAGCTCTGGCGTGTGCATCCTTCCGCCAGAAAGTATACCTGCTGAAAGGTTGCTTGGCATCAGAGTGTACAGGAATGCAGAAATGTATCCTGCTCTCTTCCCGAAAAGTTCCTTCGTGACCAGATACACAGGGATTATCAGAAGGGCCCCAAATACCGCATCAAACTCCTCGAAGGCATAGAATGCGGCCATTTTCACCCCAAATATTGGTGACAGAACTTCGGCTATGAAGACCAGCATCACATGAAAGAACGGATTCCTGGGATTTGTTGAACCGAACGGAAAGTTCAGGGCCGGATCATGAACCAGCCAGTGTCCTGTGGACAGAAAATGGAGTATTAGATAGAAGTTGTAGTAGGGATCGCTTCCTCCTGATGTTGGAAGGGTACTGATCCCGCCGCCATTGACAAATGTGAGCCCCCAGGCAAAGTAGTTGGCAAAGAAAAGATAGAATACGAAGAGTATCCCCACAACCAAAAAGTCGGTGTGCTTTGCCACCCTTGCCCCTAAAGTAATATTCTGATCCAGCTGATTTTCCATTGGAGTCGTACCTGAAGAGCACTAATGGAAACAATATATAAAAAACTGATCGGCATAAGATTCTCAGAATCCGTGCATGTAAGAATAACAATTTTCTATATCCCACACATACATTTAAGATGCAGCTGACGCATTCCGGACGCAAAAACGCAAGGGCCAGAACCATACAGAGAATTTCACGTGCAATTGCCAGGGAAGGCCCATCCGGGATTACTCAATCCAGACTTGAAAAGAAACTTTCCATTTCCAGAAGTTACTGCTCTGAACTGATAAAGTCTCTGGAAACCACTGGAACAGTGGTGAGAGTGAAAAACGCAAACACCTGGGTTATTTACGACAGAAAATTTTATCCAGGCTTTGTTGCCGGGCTTGTAAGGGTTGGTTTTTTGAGGTCATCTGAGTATATTCCGATCCTATCACATATTATAAAGGGAACCAGAACGGTGGGGTTGGAGACAGTGTTGATTGAATATGATTCTGTTATCCAGGCACTTGAAGACCTTAATTCAGGGACTCTCGATTTATCGCTTGTGCCAACCTTGCCCTCAGTGAATTTTTCTCTGATGAACAGGAATATATTCATAATCAGCGGTATTTCTTCTGGAGGATCGGGTATAGTCACATCAGATCATGAATGCAAGGATTGCATTCTTACATCGGAATCCTCAACGATGATATCACTTGTATTGGAATTTACCAAGGATTATCCAGATACACATGTATTCATTGATCCGCGAAACGGAATGGAAAGATTTAAGGATGGCGAATGTTGCAACATTGCTATATGGGAGCCGTTCCTGACTCACCTTTCTACCGGTGGAAAATATAAACTTAGCAAAAGTTACCATGAGATTCTTGATGATTTCCCATGCTGTTCACTTTCATCAAACATTTATTTTGCTGGAAAGGAGAAAGAATTGCTTGATCTGGTGCTAAAAGAGTACCGATCAGATCCACTATCATTGAGAAAAAGCGAAGAATGGGCAATATCCGTTGGCCAGATTGCTAGAGCTACCGGCTGCAGCAGGGAAATGATCGAAAAATCGCTTGAAAGTTATAACTTCAACGCTACAGGCATCAACCCTGAGGATATCAGAAGGCTCGGGATCAGGATGTCCTCCTCTCAATCCGAAAAAATATTTTACAGATTTTCCTGACACAAACAGGCTATCCCATGAGGGCTGAAATGTCCAGTTCAAAGACGGATACCGGATTTGCAAGATCAAATCTCAGCAGGCTTTCTGGATTTATCTCACCAATTATTCCTGCTCTCTTTCCATTAACGAGGATTGCTCCGCATCTTCCTGGGATGAATTCCTCACTATCCGCCTGACTTATACCATCAAGATATAACCCGAATCTCTGGAGAAGTGTTTCGAGAGGTTGCTTAATATCCGAGAAACCGGATCTTGGCGAAATCAATGCAAAGCAGAGTGACGTTTTCTGCACCCCGTTTATGAATACCTCGCCGATTTCGAATACTTTCTGCGGCAGCGGCCTTCTCTTATTAATTCTGAAAAACTCCAGGATGTTAAGCCGGAGCCTGTCCCGAACTATGCTGAAGTCAAGGCTTTTCGGATTGTGCACAACAATACCGTCATCCCTGTGCATATGGTCATAGAATGAAGATGATGTCACAACAAAAGTCATAACCTCCTGGTATCCGAGCCCGATGGAAATTTCGCGTATCCTATCCCGCAACACAGTGTCTAATCTGCTACTTCCAATCACGTCAAGAGCAGGCGCAACGGGAGCAATGTTATCATAGCCTATTGCCTTTGCAATGTCTTCTATTATGTCCATCTCACCCATCACATCAATCCTGTTGCCTGGGACTGATATATCCATAACAGTGTCCTTGCCGGCAGGTTCGCATTTAATGTAACCCATTTTCAGAAGAGCTTGGGAAATTACTCCATGGTGAATATTTTCTATACCAAGAATCCTTGAGGCCCTGGACAGGTTTATTCTGATAGGCCTCCCATCCAGCATTGCGATGGAATGAAAATTCATCCCCCCATCCTGCTTGGAGACAAGTATTGAGAAGCCGGCATTCTGAAAGAAATATTGAAGAAGCTGCGATGCCTGAGCCACTGATCTTGAGTCTGTGCCGGTGATATCCACGAAGAAATGATTTGTGCTTTCGCTGACTGTGGAAATGTCGCCGTTGATCACAGGGGGAAGCGAAAGTACCCGATCCCTTGAGTCTACTATTACCGGAACAGTTCTGGCATCCGGTAAGAGTCTTGAATATTCTTTTCCCAAGGGATGCTGGCTCAATATCTCAACTGCTGACATCTCCTGTGAACTGTCATATGGGGTAAATCTCAGAATTTCTGAATCCAGGGATATGTATCGCAGAGGTAGTGTTACCCGTTTCATATCGTGTATACCTATTGAGACTTTAGTCCGATTCTTTCCAATGCTCTGATGAATTTTTTCCTGAAAATCGATCAGGTCTCTGAAGCGATTTCCAATAGAATTGCCATGAGCTTCAAATGACGATACGAAAGGCCTGAGTTTTGTGGCTTCTTTGCTTACAGAAAAAATCACTGTACCTGTCCCGTATCTTATTGGACCAACCTCTTTCCTATCATAATAACATGATATGGCAGAACAAAGAGTTGTAAAGGAGAAGAGATCTGGCCTGTCCGGGTTGAATTCAACTTTTAATTCGCCGCCATCCCTTTCTGGGGTGTATCCAATAATTCCAGAGAAGTCCCATATCTTACTGATGAAGTCCCTTCCGAAAGTCTCAGATATGAACTTTTCATCAGCCCGTATAACTACCATTTGATTTCATGATGCTCAGGAATATTATTTAATGTTCTCTTCCTTGGAGATTTCCTTGATCTCCTTGTTTATTCTACTGAGGGTATAGTCCCTTAGAATAACCCTTATGAGATCATCAAGAGAGATTGCCGAGCCTTGGTTTAAGTCTGATTCAAGGTCCTGCATCACCTTCTTAGGCAGAACAAGATCAATCTTTGCCGTGGGTCCTTTCCTGTAATTTCGTTCAATAAACTCGTCTATGGCCCTTCTGACTATATCGGATACCGTTTCATACTGGAAATTTTCAACCAATTCCTCAAGCTGGTTCATGGTATCCTTTGACACCCTCACTGTAATTCTGTACGGCACCGACAATGATCTCACCCTGCTTGCACGATTTCATTCAGGCATGGTATGCCAGCTCGATCATACAATCGTCTGACAATTTAAATATATCATATAAAGTTATCTATGAAAGGAT
>JAJZAW010000052.1 GCA_021799185.1 Thermoplasmata archaeon | reverse complement strand
TGAAAGTCAGTTTACATTTATTGCATAGTAAATATTTATAGAAAAATAAAACCAGGTCTTTACCTTCGTATTCTCAATTCTGAATCCTGACCAAGGATAACTGATTGTGCGCCTGAAAACGCCAGATCAAACTTTGCATTGGTCTTTATCTAAAATACTCTAAAGAAATCCACTCATTCCATTAACCATCTTCACATATACCGGAACATTTTAATGTCTCCCTGAAAAATAACATTTCATTTTCCTGCTTAGAATAGATCTGGCGATGTTGACCCTGATCGGGGAATTTCTAACTCCTATGGCCTGAATTCCACTCTTCTTCCTGATTTCTCAAGCATGTTCATGCATTTTTGTAAAGCGTAGTCAAGCTGTTCATCTCTGCCTTGTATGTATGCATCAGGTGAATTTTCCACTTCATCTGTTGGTTCAGCGCCATGGTTCTCCAGCCCAAACTTTACATCCTTGAACCACAAAGCGAATTCCGGCTGTGTCACTGTTGTTCCATCCACCAGCTTCCTTCTGGGGCTTATGCCAACTACACCACCCCATGTCCGCTTTCCAACAACGGGTCCAATGCCAAGGAGTTTGAAAGCATGTGTAAAAATATCTCCATCTGAGCCGGCATGCTCATTTGTTATGGCTACGATTGGCCCATTGATGGAATCAGCCGGATAGGCATGGGGTAGACCGTATCTTGGTTTATCGAAACCTAGCCTAGAACGCAGAAGCTTTTCAAGAATTATCTGCGACACAGAACCTCCTCCATTAAACCTTACATCTACTATCAGCCCGTCGTAATTAGCCTCCCTGCTGTAAAGTCTGGAAAATTCATTGAATCCGTTCGTGCCCATATCTGGGATATGCACATATCCTATCCTGTTGATACTTTTTGTGTGTATGTAGTCACGGTTTGACTCTACCCAGTCTCTGTATCGTAGGTATCGCTCATCGGAAATTGCCCTTACAGGCCTTGCTACTGATTTTCCATCCATCTTTACTATCTCAACGTTCACTATTCTGTTGCCGCAATCAATAAGGCACTTCCAGGGGGGAACCTCCTTACTGAGTTTCTGACCGTTGATGCTAGAAATAACATCTCCAGAATGTGCAAAGCCACCGTATACAAGAGGTGATTTCTCGTTATCGTTGGATGGATCTCCCATGAGCAATTTCGTTATGACAAACCTACCGTCAATAAAGGACAGATCGACTCCAAGTCTCGCAACTGAATTCGATGCAATACCTGACAGATCTCCGCCAATTTCATATGAATGCGATGTTCCGAATTCGCCCTGCATCTCTCTTATAACATCGGACAGTTCGTATCTGGTTGTTACATTCTCCACCAATGTCTGGTACTTTCTGTAAATGTTATCAGAAATTTCATTTGAAAGATCCTCATTCCAGTAGTTGTCTCTTGCAAGTCTCCAGCTCTCTCTGAACATTTGCATCCATTCTTCGTGCGGATTTACAGAAATAACTACCCGTTTGGTGTCAAAACCTGTTTCCTTGATTATCTTGAAGGGTCTGGATTCGTCGCCAGGCTTGACCTCGAAATATCTTAAAATGTTTCCCTCGAATGCTGCCATAACAGAATTTCCGGAGCCGGAAACTGTATAGCTTGCCACGTTTTCTGCAATCAATGTTTCTTCCTTTCTTGCGAAACTGTAAAGATAGAGATTTCCGAGCCTTAAGATCCCGGTATTATAATATTTCATTCCGCCTTCCACTTTGTATCTAAGATATGTAAGTCCACCAGGCACTGTTTTCAAACTGGAAATATCCCCTGCCGGCACCATAACTGGCTTGCTCGAAAGCTTTTCATCACCACTACGTGTCTCCGTAAAATTGCCTGGCAACAGATCTGGAGGGATTGGCACTTCATCAGGCGATCCAAGATTATTCAGTGGAATGTAATATGGTCTTGTAATCTGCTGAAAGCCCAGATCGAAAACCAGTTTGTCTGGAACCGGGTCCAATGATCTGTCGGAGAGGTAAAAAAGGAAGTTATCGTCGCTGCTGAAAACCGGTGAATAGTCATGGGAATTGTCTGAGGTAACCCTGGTGATATGACCTGTATTCAGGTCATAGACCCGCACTGTGGCAAATTCATGTCCTCCAAGGAACTGTCTGATCTCCGGAAACGTATATGTTATCTTCGTTGAATCGTGGGACCATGCAACATCATATATCCTTCCCTGCTGACTTATGTCCACAACACTCTTTTCTTTCCCTTCACTACCTGCAAGAATCAGTTGAAAAGTATTATTGGTTATGGCCAGCCACTTTCCATCGGGAGAAGGAACCAGAGATTCAATATTCCCGAGTTCACCTATTACCATTGTGGATTTGCCAGTTTTAAAGTTATACGTGTATACAGTTTCTGCGTTATCCCTGTCACCAACAAAAACTATTCTGTCGTGCCCTATGAATTTAGCCAGTCTTATCCGTCCAAATGCATTATCAATATTTATGGATGGGCCATCATGGATGCCGGTTACCGCAGCATGCCCCCGGGATACGATCAGGATAACGTCTCCGTTATTATTAAGATCATATTCTTCCATGAATTTGGATGCGTCCACGATTCGCGGAATCAGTGTTGCGAAACCAGTATTGAAAGCTGGGGTAATATCGGTCACTGCATCACTCTTTGGATCAAAAATGAAAATTCCTCCAGCTTTGGAGAAAACTCCAACTGAGCCGTCCGAAGAGAGATGTCTCGGGTAAAAGTCCCTGAAATCCGTATGCCTTTTCAGGTCAGCACCATTTAGATCAACTGAATATATCTGTCCGTTTCCGTTCAGGTCTGTGTTGAAATATACCCTGCCGTTCATGTACACCGGACAGGATACATGTGTTTCCAGATCTATTAATTTAGAGAAACTGCCTGTGGAGTTCCCCTTCCATATGTTCCCCCGTGTTCCGCCTTTGTACCTTTTCCAGTGAGGCATTTCCCAGGTGTTTCTCCCAAGGATGACGATACCACCTTCAAAAATTATGTGCGCTGCCGGTCCATACGGAAGCATTTCCATGAGTCCATTTGATATATCAACGGAATAGAGATACGTAAGTGCCGTGAATGGACTCAGCGAATCTGTTGATACAACGACATGCTGATTATCTTTCCATCCTGCCACATCCGTATACATTCTTCTGCTTGTGCTTTTACCATTCAAATAAGTGATTCTCTGAAGATTTGTGCCATTAACGTTTATGGTATATATATCGGCAGAGCTGGCTTCTTCGCCTGACATGACCCGGAAAGCAATTTTTTTACCGTCAGGGCTGAACTTTGAATTGCTGATTATTCCCATGCCTCCTGTGAGAAATTCCGGGACCCTTTCACTTAAAGACATTATCCAGAGACTGTCGTTGGCAGAGAAAATGACGTTCTCGCCATGAATATCCGGTGCAGTGATGTGCGCTCTCATAAGGGCTTAATGTCATTCTTCATCTATATTTATTTCCCCATGAGGTATGAATTACCCCGGCTGAGCGAGTATTATTATGCAAGTTACTGCATATACCGTTATGCAAACATACGCACTCTTTCCAGACATTAACCGGGATCAGATCGCTTTTGTGGCTGACGATGAAATATGGACTTTCAACGTTCAGAGGAAGTCCTACCAGAAAATACTCTCTAATGTCGGAGCCATTACAAATCTGAGATTTTCACCCGATGGAAAGTCCATATATTTTCGACTGCTTCGTGGAACTGAATCAGTTTCGAGTGAAATTTTCAAGGTCTCATCACTGGGAGGAAAACCTGTACAGGTTACATTTTTCGGAAGCCCATCCATCGATATTGCCGGATTTTCGAGGGAAGGAAAACTCATTGTATCTACTGATTCATTGAGCCCCTTCAGAAGAGCTTCTGAACTGATTGAGCTCGAAGAAGATACCTCTCATTGGAAGCTTTTGCAACTCGGACCTGCTACCACCATTATTTATTCTGAAAATCATACCCTGCTTGGCAGGAATACCTTTGATATTCCAAACTGGAAGCGATACAGGGGAGGGCTCAGAGGTAAGATATGGATGAAGATTGGAGATGGAGAATTCCATAAAATTATTGATCTTGATGGAAATATTACTTCATTCACTTGTGCAGGAAACAGGATTTTTTTCACATCGGATTACGAGGGAACAGGGGAGATATATTCTGCTGACATGAAAGGGAAAGATATCAGGAAGCATACATCTTCCGGATTATATTTTGCAAGAAATGTAAGGTCAGATGGCCATTCAATAGTGTTCCAGTCAGGCGGGGAGATATCATTCATAAAGGAATTTGGATCTACACCGGAAAAACTGAATATATCTCCAGAAACTGGAAATCTGCAGACTTCCGTGCGTTTTGCTGACGCATCTCATTTTTCCACAGGCTTTTCCATTTCGCCGGATTCGTCAAAAGTATCGTTTGTCTCCAGAGGACGATCTTTCGTAATGCACCCGGAACATGGTCCGGTAATTGAGGTGGGAAGTGAAAGGAGTGGCAGGATCAAGTCTATGGAATTTATACCAGATTCTGACCAGATCGTGGTAGTATCGGATGAAGATGGTGAGGATGGTTTTTCAATTTACAATAAATATGGTACCTTCATCAGACGCATTGGGCTGGATCTGGGTCTGATACGGAAGGTAGCTGTAAGTCTGAATGGAAAAAAACTTGCGTTTTCAAACAGCCGTTATGAACTTCATATTATGAATCTTTCCGATTATAGTGTTAACCTGATTACCAGGTCTGATTATGGCTTCATAGACGATTTCAGCTGGCACAGTAATTCAAAATATCTGGCCTATTCATTTCCGGAGAGCCGGAATCAGGCAAGTATATTCATTGCAGATACTGAAAAACTTGAATCACATCGTATTACAACAAGCGGATACAGGGACTACAGTCCAAGCTTTGACCCAAGGGGCAGATATCTTTACTATCTCTCACAGCGTGACCTTGACCCCGTGTATGACAAAATTGTCTTTGAGCTTGGCTATCCCATGGCAGCGAAACCATATTTTGTGACACTTGACAGCACTGTAAAATCGCCCCTTCTTTCGGATGATATTGATGGCTCGTTTAACGATATTTCTTTCGAGGGAATAAGCGGTAGAGTCGGTGCCTTCCCGATGGGCGTTTCAGATTATACAAAAATTCAGGCTGCTGACGAATCGTTCTATACTCTGCGGTTCCCGGTTGAGGGGAGTATGAAATATTACCTTTGGTCACCCGCAGAGCGAAGTTCAGGAATTCTTGAGAATTTTGATTTTAAAAAGAGGAAAGCAGAAACAGTTGCATCCGGCCTCACTGATTTTAGAGTTTCACTGGATCAGAAAAGCGCTCTCGTCAAGTCTCAGGCTAAATTCTTCGTGGTGAATCTGTCACAGAGGGGGCTTACATTTCCCCTTACTGACCCATCGAAGGCGATTTCAGTGGATTTGCAGAGGATAAAACTCATGGTAAATCCCCTCATTGAGTGGAGGCAGATGTTCAGGGAAGCATGGATCAGAATGCGTGAATTTTACTGGAATCCTGAAAAGACCGGTGATTTCTGGAATGATGTTTACACAAAGTACGAGAAATTACTCCCTAGAATCACTACAAGGTATGCGCTTTCTGATCTCATAAGAGAGCTGCAGGGAGAGACAGGTACTTCCCATTCCTATGAGATAGGGGGTGAGATGACCACTGTTGCTAACTACTCCGTAGGACGTTTGGCTGCGGATTTCCAGTGGAATGGCAGTGCATTCGCGTTATCCAGAATATACTGCGGTGACGAATCAAGCGCAGGTGAGAAGTCTCCGCTTCTTCTTCCGGGGATTGATGTCAAAACTGGTGATCTGCTGGTGTCTGTAAATGGTACTGCTATAGGAAGAGGGATGTCACCAAATGCTGCCCTTCTTAACCATGCAGACGAGGAGGTTCAGCTCGAATTTTCAAGAAAAGGAAAAAATAGCATTTTTACTGTTCCCGTGCTTGCTGATGATCGAATCATCAGATACAGAGACTGGGTTGAGGACCGTAGAAGGTATGTACACGAGAGAACCCGAGGGAAGGTGGGTTACATACACATTCCTGATATGGGACCTAACGGTTTCAATGAGTTTCACAGGCTTCTGGAATCTGAAACAAGGTATTCTGGCCTAATTGTGGACGTGAGATTCAATGGCGGGGGCCACGTATCTCAGCTGCTTCTTGAAAAACTAGCCAGAAAAAGAATAGGTTTCGACCAGCCAAGGAGAGGTCCCAGAATACCTTATCCAGATTATTCTGTTGATGGACCCATGATTGCCGTAACCAATGAATTCGCAGGATCTGATGGTGACATATTCAGCCATGCCTGGAAACTCTTCAATCTCGGACCGCTGGTTGGCACAAGAACATGGGGTGGTGTTGTTGGAATTAATACTGATTCTACACTTGTGGATGGCACCATAGTGACGCAACCGGAGTTTTCATTCAGCTTCATTGACGTTGGCTTTGGTGTTGAGAATTATGGCACAGACCCGACCATTGTGGTTGAACCCTCCCCTGATGACTACCTAAAAAATTCTGATGTACAACTTGACAGGGCTATTGATGAAATCCTGAAAATTATAGGAAAAGGAAAATGAATAAAATTGGTTTAAAGAAATTCTGCAAGATCCTCTGGTTTAAGCTGTACAAGAGGCTGGTCTATGAGAGACTTTGAACCTATGATTGGACTCCTGTCCTCATAGCTTTCCTCCTGGACATCATAGAATATGCCAATTGGGATCTTGTCTCCCCACTGCAGTGCCATTTCATAGGCTTTTGCAAAGTTCTTTGTGTCCATTTCCGGCTTGTAAACCCTCTTCCTGAAGAAATCGTAGGTATTTATTTTGTTGTAAGTTACACAGGGGCTGAAAACGTCAATGAAAGAAAAGCCCCTATGTTCTATTCCTTTCTTTATAACTTCCTTCAGGTGAATTGCATCCCCGGAGAATGCTCTGGCAACGAATGTTGCTCCAGCGGTCAGTGCAAGCGTAAGAGGATTCATGGGCTTTTCTATGTTTCCATCAGGTGTGGTTTTTGTCTTCATTCCCAGCTCACTGGTTGGAGAAGCCTGGCCCGTTGTAAGGCCAAATATCTGGTTGTCGGAAACAATGTAGGTTATGTCAACGTTCCTCTTTGCTGTGTGGAAGAAATGTTGAGTTCCCTCAAAGAATCCATCGCCGTCTCCGCCATAACATATAACATTGAGCTTTGGGTTTGCCCACTTAATCGCCGACGCCACCGGAAGTGACCTTCCATGTATGCCATGGAATCCATATGTGTTGATGAATTCCGGCATGTTGCTGGAACAACCGATTCCCGATACCACAACCGTATCCTTCGGGTCCATTTTCAGATCCGTGAGTGCCCCGCTGATTGCGGACAGCTGTGCAAAATTACCGCAGCCCGGGCACCAGTCCGGCTTTACTTTTCCCCTGTAGTCTGCTATTGTAACCATATCATTCACCTCTTTATTACTGCCTCTATCTCTTCCGCCAGAGCGCCGGGATAGAAGTTCTCTCCATCATATTTTGTTATAAGTTCAGTCTTGACAAGGAACTCAGACCGGAGCAGCTTATTCATCTGGCCTGAATAGTTTCCTTCAACCACTATTATCTTCTTCTTGCCTGAGAGCAGCTTCCCTATGTCAGGGTTAAGCGGATATGGCCTGTTGATCTCAACAACCCCTGCCCTGATGCCTTTCTCCCTCAGGGCATCAACTGCCTCCTCAACAGCCCCCTGCGTTCCGCCCCACTGGACAATGGCATACTCGGCATCCTCATATCTGTAAGTTGGAGTTGGTGGCATGCTCTTAATGTAAGCGCTAAGCTTTCTCATTCTCTTCTCCATTGATTTTGCCCTCAGGGCCGGATCAGTAATGGCATCGCTCACAACATCGCCATATTCGTTATGCTCATCTGAATCCTCATTATGCATCAGCCCAGGTGTGCCTGGAAGTGCCCTGAGCGAAATACCATCAGGCGTGTATTCGTAACGCTTGTAGTCCTTTATTCCAGGCTGCGCAAGCTTTCCTCTCTCAATTTTAAAATTGAGATCAAATTTCTCAACGGTCTCATAGTGTTCCGCTATATACAGATCAGACATGAGTATAACGGGTGTCTGGTACTTTTCCGCAAGATTAAGCGCCTCTCTGGCAAAGTAGAATGCTTCCTCAACGTTTCTCGGGGCAAGGACAATTCTCTGGAAGTCGCCCTGTGATGCTCCAAGGACCAGGTTAAGATCTCCCTGTTCATTCTTTGTAGGAAGGCCTGTAGAAGGACCGGCCCTCTGTGCTTCATATACAACAAGAGGCACCTCCATCATTCCTGCCATGCCCAGTGCTTCAACCATCAGTGAGAAACCGCCTCCTGACGATCCCGTCATGGCCCTGACACCTGCATAGTTTGCGCCAACTGCCATGTTTATTGCAGATATCTCATCTTCTGGTATCTTCACAAATATCCCGAACTGCTCCTCGTGCGAAGCCAGAAAATGGATGATGGATGATGCAGGAGTCATTGGGTAGCCAACATACATCTTAAGTCCACCGTTCACGGCACCCAGTCCCGCAGCCTCTCCACCGCTTATGAGATAGAATTTCTTATTTGAAGTCTTCAGGGCGATGCCGAGTTTCTTAAAATTAGCCAGGTAGTAGTCATATCCCTCCCTGGCTGCCCTTACGTTCTCCTCAGCCACTTCTCCCTTGTTGCCGAACTGGTCCCTTATGACGTCTGCTAGAGTGTCAAAATTCATGCCTATTGCTGCCATGGTGGCGCCTATTGCCACAGTATTCTTCATAAGGGCATTTTTACCGTGCCTGGATGCGATGTCACCCAGCGGCATTGAAACGTACTGTACATCCTCTTTCTTGTAATCTGTGATGGAAGAATCAAATATTGCAACTCCAGTCTTTCCCAGTGGAGATGCACCCCCCTCATTTATCATGGGATTGGTGTGCCTTTCAAGTGCGTCCCTGTTAAGTGCCAGCAGAATGTTGAGACCATCCCCCTGCGATCTGACCGGCCTGTCGCTGGCCCTCACCTGGTACCAGCTCTGGCCACCCCTGATTATACTCTGATAATAATTATATGTGTTCACGTGAAGGCCGCTTCTTGAAAAAACCTTTGCGATAATTAGTCCAGCGGACTGAACTCCATCGCCTGCTGCCCCCCCGACTCTTACAACCACTTCGTCGGTTTTCATTTAAATCTCCACCATATCTCAAGATTGTATTAATTCTTATTGCATTCAATACAGGTCATAAGATTTAAGTTCCAGTGACTGCAAACAGTTATTATTTTTCCAGTGATAAAGCATTATGACGAGAACAGAAAAGGATGTGATTGGAGAGGTCAAGATAGAGGATTCAGAGTATTTTGGAATAAATACATACAGGGCCATACAGAATTTCCAGATAACTGGCACCACTGCGGATTCTGATCACATAAGGTCCATGACCGCCATAAAGAGAAGCGCAGCAATTGCAAACAACATGGGGGGAAAGCTTTCCGCCGACAGAAAGGAAGCCATTGTCAAGGCATGCGACCAGATATATGGCGGAAAGCTTCACGATCAGTTCCGGATTGATCTTTTTCAGGCAGGTGCCGGAACTTCATATAACATGAACGCAAACGAGGTTATTGCAAACCTGGCACTGGAGATTGCCGGAAAGAAGAAGGGCGACTACTCTTACATCCATCCAAATGATCATGTGAACATGAGCCAGTCTACCAATGATGTTTATCCAACGCTCATAAGGATAGTCTCATACATAAAGGCCAGGAAGCTTTCAGAGGAGATCGGGAATCTTGTTGAAGTGCTCCGCAAAAAATCCGAACAGTTCCGCAATGCTGTGAAACCAGGAAGGACACATCTTCAGGACGCAGCCCCTGTGACATTTGGCATAGAACTTTCAGCGTGGGCATATACACTTGATAGGGATCGGAAGGAACTTGAAGGTTCCATGGACTACATTCTGGAACTCAATATAGGAGGAACGGCTGTGGGGACGGGCATAAACACCTCACCCGGTTACCAGGATAACGTTGTGGCAGAATTGAAGAACTTTCTTGGCATACCCTTCAGGAAGAGCCTGAATCTTCCAGGAATCATGGAATTCATGACGGACTTTTCAAGAATGATGAACGCAGTAGCAAACACTGCTCTGGATGTTACGAAGATTGCCAATGACATCAGGCTCCTCTATTCAGGCCCCGGGGCAGGAATTCATGAAATAAAAATCCCGGCTGTCCAGCAGGGATCATCAATAATGCCAGGAAAGATTAATCCCTCAATTGCAGAGGCCATGAACATGATATGCCATTCCGTAATTGGCGCGCAGCAGGCCCTTAACATTTCCGTTCAGGCCGGACAGCTTGAGCTCAATGTGATGATGCCACACATAGACTTTGAGCTCACAAGATCCCAGGACATCCTCTCCAACGGACTGAAAATGTTCAGAACAAAACTCATAGAAGGCCTTGATTTTAACAGGGATGTAGCAAAGGAACACCTCAGCAAAAGTTTCGGCTCTGCTGCCCTGCTGAACCCATATCTTGGGTATGACACTGTGGCAAAGATTGTCAGGGAATCCCTTGAGACCGGGAAATCCATAAAGGAACTTGCCCTGAAGACTGGGAAAGTTACAGAGGGCCAGTTCGATGAAATTATGAAGAATGGTGTCCCTGGAAACTGATTAAATCCCTATCCAGGGATTTTTTCTGTATGCCTTGGAAATAATCATGGTCTCGAATCCCTGGACACCTGGAATCCTTGATAGTGTGTCTTCGAAATCCTGTATTGCCTCCATGTTGAGAAAAAGAGTTTCGGCAAGCATCTCGTTTTCGCCTCTCCTGCGGTATAGCGTCAGTATGTTCATGTTGTCCTGAAGCTTCTGGCTTATTTCTTCAAGTTTTGAGGGCTCAACCCTGATCTTCAGGTATGCCTTTATGCTGTTTTCAACTGCCTGCAGATCCACAAGGGCGGAGAAACCGATAATGATCTTCTTGTTCTGCAGCCTGGCGATCCTCCTTCGTACAGTTGCTTCGCTTGTGCCAACTTTCTTGGCTATTTCTGCATTTGACATCCGTGCATCATACCTCAGGAAACATATTATCTGCTTATCAAGTTCGTCTACGGGTAATAGTGATGGATCAATTTTTGACCATCTTATTGCTACATCACAACTATATCCTTCGAGATATTGCTCAT
>JAJZAW010000051.1 GCA_021799185.1 Thermoplasmata archaeon | reverse complement strand
TTAACTATCTTCTCCTCAAATGAGAGGAACAGTGAAAATGGCACCTTGTCGCTTTCCAGTACCAGGAAGTTGTCAAGGTCCCTCACCTTCCATGGAATGTCAACAAGATTTGTTGAGGTTTCATCTCCGCCGGCAAGCCACTGTATTACCTGCCCCTTATCCACTGAAGTCATTGGACAAACATAGTTCCTATTCATATATTATTTTTCACAGCTTTTATGGAGTTGACACAAAGAGGTTTACGGCAAAATGTCAGGCTTGTTCCAGTTGATCATTAATAGCTTCAGGATATACCGGAATGAAGCATGTCATCCACCGGTAACAGGTCTGGAATAGGCGTTATCCTGACAGCCCGACTATTCTATTCCATAAACTGGTACAACGTTTCTCCGGCCCTGGTGCCCATAGGCCATGCGTATGGGATATCCCTTGCCGAAACTTCCCTCTCCCTGACGCTGTTCCTTGTTGGGGCAGGAATTTTCCAAGTTCCTGCCGGCATAGTGGCATCAAGAATTGGCGCAAGGAGAACGGCGCTCATGGGGCTTTATCTGATGTCTACCGCCGCCATACTCACATCAATTTCACCTTCATTTGAGGTGCTTCTAGCACTCAGATTTGCCGTAGGCGTGGGGGCTGCCATGTTCTTCAGCACTGCCATTGCTCTGCTGAATGATCTCGCAACCGGCAGCCTGACGTCCGTCATAGGATACTACAATGCATCTTTCAACCTTGGGGCGGGCATGGGGATCATAGCATTCACGCCCGTTGTGTCGTTGCTCGGCTGGAGGTACGATTTCCTAATATCGGGTTCCCTGGAACTTGCATCTGCAATTCTGCTGAACGTTCTCATCAGGGAAACTGGCGTATACCCAGAGTTTGACTTCTCAGGCCTGAGAAAACGGCTGATGAACAGGCAGATCTGGATCATAGGCGTTGGCCTTGTGGGGCTATGGTCATTGAATTACACCCTGCCTGAATATTTCAAGGCATTTGCGTCATCGGTGGGGGTTGGTTCATTTGCGGCAGGTGCAATGGGCGGGCTGGTTCCCATGGCGGGTGTTGTTGGGGGCACCGTAGCAGGAATGTTCAGGCGATACAATCCCATAAAACTCTCAATCCTTCTGGTAATAGCAGTTGGCATTTCGGTTGCACTAATGGGCACCGCCAGCCATGCTGAATACTGGGGCATTGCAGTGGAGGTCGGCATAATTGCCACGGTTATCATATCGCTTGAATATGCCATTGTTGCATCCATTGAAAAGTCCAGCAGGTATATGTCACTGAACATAGGGCTGATCAATTCGATTCAGATAGGCATCGGATCTGTAATCCCACTCATATTCGGCATCATAGTCCAGGGCTCGGCAGGATCCTACACATATGCCTGGCTGTTCCTCGGACTCTTTTCCATCTCAACACTGGTCTTTCTCGTAGGGCTGGGAAGGAATACCCGGATAACACTTGCCTGAATAAAATCTGTTGGAGCAAGGTGGAAAAGAACGTGTCGAACCTGAGTTTGTTTTCATTATTGCTGAATGCCAATAATTATGCCATTTCATGCACAGTTAATAGCTGAAAATCAGTATTCCCATCTTTTCTGGTGAGAATGGCCGGTTGATTGTTCCACTCCTGATTATACAGCAAATTGACAGAAGAACAGGATTTCTAATAGGAGCAGCAAGTCGAGAAAAATTAAGAAATGCAATGCTTGACTTGAGCATTAATGGAAATCAGCACTGAAATTGGATACCTCTGCAGGATAGTGGATGATTCAAGGGTTTCTCTGCCTTTGCATCCAAGATTCTGGGGATTCCCCGGGAAAATATAATGGAATCTCTGAAAAGTGCTGGCATTATTGCAGATGCAGGACCTGGAGTTCCATTCAGGCCCCTGGGGATCTTCAATTTCAATCCTGGGCCAGAGAGCCTGGAAAAAATGATCTCCGGCATGCTGCAGACAATAGTGAGGGACGATCTTGCCAGGAATTTCCTAATTCTTCTCATGGCGCGTTACAGGTTTTCTATTGCTCTCCTGGAGACCATTATGGAAACCCATGGCGCCATGCTCAGGATTACCTCTGAAAATTGTGCCTACGCCGTAATGACCTCAGACTTTTTCCTGCAGGCGGAAGGCGTTAACAGGTGGGCAATCCAGCAGGAGGCTATCCTGAGAACAACCAGTCCAGGCAGCATGGGCCAGTTGCTTTCAATGGACTGGTTCCTGAGCATCATCAAGGTTCCCAGGGATGAGGACTCCGGTTCATTTCATGGCAATATTGAGGCCATAATCGCATCCATGGATGAAACCTCACTTGATGATCTGCTGTCCTAAACGTCCCGTGGCATTCTGCCAACGCTGGCCACCCAGAATAAAATCCTGTACACTGATGAACATATACAACAGGCATTTATTGAGCGAAGTGTGAGGCATAATGAAGCCAGAAGACTCAAGAGATTCTACTACTGGCTAGGCATCGCTAACGATCTTTCACTTGGACTTGAGTTTGTAATAGGGAGTATCGAGTTTTTCCCTAATAATGTCTTTGCCAGCGCAAATGATGTGCTTGGCGTCTACCTTTTCATCACAGGCAGACCGCGGTTGGTGGCAAGATCACTCATCCAGATAGTGATGCAATTGCATCTGAGGCGTAGCAGGAAGAAGAGTTCCAAAAGGGTTTCGGAGTTAATGCAGGCAGGCGAATGAATACTTCCCTGCATATGAGTGGCGGGGTTAATGTACTCAGATGTGATGACTGGAGCATGAAGGTAGCAGTTGTTGAAACCAATCTGATTGTAGAGGGTCCGGGAGAAGGACAGACAGTCCAGATTTATGAGACAGATCCTGCGCCAAGGGTTGTTGAGGAGTACCAGAATCCTGCGCTTACAGCAACCACCACCAGGGGCATCTGGATGTTGAAATCCGCAATGGAGAAGGGGGCAACCGCCATTGTGGTCGCAGAGGCTGGATCGCCGGCATTCAATTTTACAAAGGGAAAAGCTGTCCTCTATTCTGGCGCCGGAATGCACGTTGATACGGCAATTAAGGCACTGGTTGATGGAAAGCTCCCAAAAATGGATGGACCGACCCATGAGCATGGCAACGGTCACGGCAACCATATGCATTGAGAATATCAGCTTCACATCTCGGGCGATGTGCATGCAGGGATGCAGCCATATCGCCTGCAATGCGGAATGTTGCCGGTATAGGAAAAATTATGAGTTTTAGAAGCGTTACAGCAATGTATGCCGGTAATTCGCCTCACTGAAAGCACTTCCCTGAGATTCCCCGCTGGAGTGAGATTAATGCGCAGGGATGACGTGGGAAAACCTTTTTTCACCAGGGACAGCAGGATGAAGGCATACAGCATGAAATATTTTTATGAGTGGAGCACCGAGCCGGATATCCTGGTTCTCGTGGTGGAGGGAAAGGGAAATGTACTTGAGGGCGTCGTCGTGTTAAGGTTTGTACCCGGAAAAAACAATCCCCAGAGCATTGTGGTGGAGATGCTCTCCAGAAACCAGCTTCAGGGAATGCATAATTCAGGTGTTGGTGCTGAAATGATAAAGATCGTGGAGGATTACATAGCTAAGCCACTTGGCTGCACGGAAATAGTAATTGAAGCCGTTGATGACCTTACTGATTACTATTCCTCACTGGGTTACTCCAGCACAGGGCATGATGAATACGATGATTTCTGGGGAAAAGTTGTGTACATGAAAAAGAAGTTGAGGCGAGATTAGAGATTTTATAAGTTCTATTCCAGGCTCGCCTTCATATCTGGCAGCCGGAGATTACGGTACCAGAACTGCCCTGCCCATTATCTGCCCGTTCTTAAGTTCCGAGAGTACTTCATTTGCTTCGGAAAGCTTCCTCTTCTGAACCATGGATTTCAGGCCCGATCCGGCCGCCATATCCAGAACAGCCCTTGTTTCTTTCCTGAGGCCGCTTGCTACGCTCGTTACATTCTTCTCCCATGTGAAGCTGGAGAATGGTATCTCTATTTTGTCCATCACTGCCGGAATCACGATGGTCTTTCCACTGCGTACAGATGAAACGGCATCGTTCACCAGCGATGAGCTTGGGGCAAACACTATTGAGCCGTCGTACTGTCCTGAGGGTTTCTCAACTATTTCAGACGCGCCTGCCTCTTCGGCCACCCTGGCATGGGACCTTGTCACCGCCACGGCCTTTGCCCCCATTGCCTCTATCATCTGTATTGCGTAAAATGCAAGGCCTCCGACTCCGAAGACTGCTATCCTGTCATTCACGGACGGGTTAATCCTCCTGACTGCAGAATATGCCGTAATCCCTGCACAGAAAAGTGGTGCAGCGTCAGTATTCCCAATGCCGTCAGGTATTTTAGTCACATAATTTGCATCCAGCACTGCATATTCTGCATACCCTCCCTTCACATTTATGCCAGAAACCAGGGCATTGGGGCAGAGATTTTCGTGCCCAGATATGCACTGATCGCATTTACCACACGCATTGTAGAACCAGCCGATACCCACCCTGGTGCCCTTCTCAATCTCACTCTTTGATTCCACGACCTCTCCAACGATCTCATGACCCGGTATGAGGGGGAAGAGGCTCCTGGGGAGTGGGAAGTCACCCTCCACTATATGCAGGTCACTGTGACATACCCCATTAGCCAGCACCTTAACAAGAACCTGGCCGTTAACTATTTCCCTGGTCTCCACATCTGTGTACTTCAGCGGTTTCTTTTCTATCTTTTCCTGCTTCTCAAGAACCATTGCCTTCATGCTTAAACATTCGGGCATTGGACTTAAACGTTGTTCAGCTGAAATTCATCGGTCGGCCTATGACATTTCTGCATCCTGCCATTAGCCGCTGGAATCTTAACCATAATCATCTGACGGAGAAACACAACTATCGAAATGCAGGCGACAGCCATCTGCGGAAGGTTAAAATCCATATACGAATGACCTTCAAGGAAATAAAATGGATTACGATGCAGTCATAGTGGGAGCAGGAACTGCAGGCCTGTCTGCCGGTTCTTCACTTGAGAGGGCCGGGAAAAGTTATATAATCCTGGACAGGAAGGAAGAGATAGGGCTTCCCGTGAGATCAACTGGAGCGGTATCACTTGAATGGGTCAAGAGAATAGGGATGCCCACTGACAGTTCCATTGTGGCGTCCGAAATAAAGGCCATGGACTTCAGGACAGATCTTGGCAGACACATTCCCCTGAAGTTTGACAGGCCGGTTGGGCTTGTGTATGATTTTACAAGATATGAGAAGTATCTATCAGGTGAATTTGCAGGGAAACTCAATGTTAAGCTGCGCACGCTTGTGAAATCAATTGACGGCAACACTGTTGCAACAGATGGTGGCAGCATCACAGCTGAAAACATAATCATGGCTGCGGGACCTCAATCTGCCTTTGGGCAGAAACTGGACAGGAATAATGTTCTCGTAGCTTATGAGGAGATAAGAGAATTGCCCAGAAGGGACGACTTCCAGATGATACTCTGGTTCAGTGACATGGCACCTGGCGGATATTTCTGGGACTTCGCGAATACCGATGATACCAGAAAGGTTGGTGTCTGCTTCTACCCTGTGAATTCCCAGCAGCCAAAGGCGGTCCTTGACAAGTTCACTGAAAAGTTCCCGGAGATAAAAGGCAGGATGCTCCACACCATGGCCCATCAGATTCCACTGTCAAGGCCTTCTGACCTGGTGGTCTCACAGAACAGGCTTTATACGGGCGATATGGTGAATGCTGTCCTCAATACGACTGCCGGTGGCCTCCAGGGGGCGTTCTGGTCCGGAAAAGCTGCAGGAGAGGCTGTTGTTGCAGGAGATCTCAGTAAGTACCAGGCAACATGGGATAGCGAGATAAAGCCGTGGCTGATGAAACACCATATACTGCACAGAAAAATTCATAAGAATGGCGCGAAATCAGTAAACAGGTACATAACGCTTGCAAAGCTAATGCCAAAGTCTGTGAAGAAACAAGTCTTTGGCGGGTTGTGATACTGGCTTTATCCAACCCGATGTTAGGGCATCCCCTCGCATAGATTTAAAATTCATCTGTCCATTATCCCCACTATGCCGCTGTAGCTCAGCAGGTAGAGCAGCTGATTCGTAATCAGCAGGTCGGGGGTTCAAATCCCTCCAGCGGCTTTTTCTTGAAAATAATGGCCTTTCTTTTATCTAGGTAAATAATTTCATAAAATCAATTTAAACTAGCTTCTTGAAAAGTAAACAATGATTTATATAATGTAGATATGTATGTGCATACACATATGTCGACGAAAAACATCGCAATAAGAGAAGAAGTATATAAAAAATTGAAGGAAGCTAAGAGGCCAGAAGAGAGTTTTAGTGATGTGATAGATGAGTTGTTGGAGCATAAGGGCAGTCTTCTTCCTCTCTGGGGATCATTACTTGACCACAAAAATCTAGAAGATATAGAGACAGATTTATACACAATTAGAAGTGGAGCTAAAGCAAGAATATGATCGTTCTTGACACTTCTGCAATTATAGATTTCTTGAAAGGAGGTAACAAAGTAAAGTCATTTGTGGAAGAGTCTGAGAGAAACCGTGAAAGCGTATATACCACAGTAATTTCGCAATATGAACTGTTGACTCCTGTGTACCATAAGGGATTGAAGAGTGAAGAACGTATTATAAGATCATTTCTACGGCGTTCAGTCGTTCTCCCCCTCGATCAGAAAGCAGCAGAAGAGTCATCCCGAATAATGGGTGGATTGTTCAGGCTTGGTATCCCTGTTAATGCGCTCGATACGTTGATAGCGGGCATTGCTATTGCAGCTGGCGCCAATAAGATAGCCACATTAGATAGGGACTTTGTTCAAATTGCAAAGATAACAGACTTGGAAGTAGTAATTGTTTGAAAATTTTTTCAGCTGAACCACTATTTCAAAAGCATTGAAAGTATTCTTAAGCAATGCAGTTTACGCCCAAAGGTCTTGAAAAAATTCCTCCCCTTCAAATTGCAATTTCTATTATAGTATAAGACATAACTTTATGAACTATATTTCCATATTTCATTATGGGTAGACAAATGTCCATAGAGGTCAAGAAGCACCTGACCTCCGTTGAATTGAGAAAACTTATAAAGGAGGAACAGAAGAGAGGAAAGGTACTGCAGAGGCTTATTTTCATAAATGATCTATATAATGGAAAGAGCGTTCCAGAGGCTTCAAAGGATGTGGGTGTTGTCAAGGTCATGGCCTATGAATGGTTGAAAAGATGGAACGAATCCGGTTATGATGGACTTATTCCAAGGTTTGCAGGCGGTAAACCCGGAAAACTGACAAGAGAACAGAAAGATGAACTTAAGGTGTTGCTGGAAGCGAAAGATCTCTGGTACCTCAGGGACATTGTTGATCTCATAAAGACAAAGTTCGGCGTTGAATATTCAGAGAGACAGGTAAGAAGGATACTGAAAGGTTTCAGGATGAACCATGCAAAACCATACCAGATTGACTACAGGAAACCGGATGATGCAGATGAAAAGTTAAAAAAAACCAGGTCCGGTTGATCCATCAGAAAGCATAATAGGTTTCTTTGATGAGGCTGCACCACAGACTTCATCCAATACCGTAAGGATGTGGTCATTCGGGAAACATGTCATAAGGAAGAATACAACAAAGTTCAGGGCCAATACATTCGGCTTTTATGCATTCAACGGTATCGGTACAGTAAACACATACATCAATTCAAAACAGGAAAGTGTCATGGATTTCATGAACCGGATAAGATACAGCAATCCGTTCAACCATATTATTCTCATACTGGATAATTTCTCTGCACATCGTACAGAGAATGTGGCAATCACTGCCGAGATACTTGACATTGAACTTGTGTTTCTTCCACCGTATTCACCGCAGCTGAATCCCATAGAAACCATATGGAAATCCATAAAGAAAGTTGTGTCACGGACATTCATGAAAAACCAGGAAATGATGGTTGATACGGTTAAGGCAAACTTCATTGAATTATCCAGAAGCAAATCATTCTGCAAAAGATGGGTGGAGATGTTTGTTAATTAGTACAGTATGTTATGTCAAACACTATAACTCTTCATCCAAATACTACGTCCCAATTTTTTTCCATTCCTTTTACCAATGCATAATTAAAACTTAAAACCACAATTTTCTAAAAAAGTGATTAAAGAGCAAGACGTCTGGAAAGTAGTGATTTTTTAGCGTAGACCTTTCCGTGCTAAAACAAGCACGCAATTGTGATTCGTAATCAGCAGGTCGGAGGTTCAAATTACCCGCCCGCGACTCTCGTCCCAATTTCCTAAACCAACCTATATCAACCGAATAACCTAATAGCAATGGAATAGTTTCTTCTGCAGCTACCATATCCCATAAACAGTGTTTAATTAGATAATGGAGAAACCGAAACTTAAGGAGAGGTTCTAGGGGGAATTGCCTGGACAGTGAATGCAAATGAACCAGTCTGGATATTGTTAGAGTTTTAAGATATTATGAGAAAAGCCTTTCCCCGCGGCAACCGGGCGATGTTTTGGTGAGAGTCTGAGAGGCAGCTGCGGCATCCGTTGACCCGTGAGGTCAATTTAATATTAGTTGCCTTTCGATTCGACATAATACCCTGTAAGAACGGTAAATGGAAGTATCCTGAACTCCCTGGTATTACCACTGTGATATCCTATTCTGGGATTCAAGGATATTCTTCTGCATCTTCGTTCTCTCAAGTTCTGTCAGATTGCCGTTCTGGTCTTCTATCACATGGAGCATCCCCTCCAAAGAATACTTCTTCATGAGGCCTGATGCATCAGGTGTTATTCCGAGGATGAATGCTTTAAAGTCTGCCCATATGAGGTATTTGAACTCAGGCTTAGAACATCCGATGAAATCTCAGGCCTGGGTTTTCTTGGGCGCTTAATGGCCAGCGCCCATGGAAACATGATCGCCAACACACCCGGCGTTGACCGCTGCCACTCCTGAAGTGATTGTGTTACAGCGTCCCCTGAGGGAGCAATAAAGTTGAAGCCAAGGAATTAGCTACACCATATCCATTACTAAATGTAGACACCATCTTTTACAGGCTCTTGGAGAATCTTCACTATGACCCCACAGTTATTGGCATGAACTCTTCAAGCAAAAACATCCTAAAACAGAATATGGCGGCCTCACTCTTTGCTCATATCCTGGTCTGAGTTCCTGGCTGATATCTGTGCACTTTCCCGGGACTTTTTGCTGAATTCAAACATCCTTTTCTGGATTGCTATCTGGAATGCTTCTCCTAGTATGAGACCTGAAAGGTATGACAGTATGATGCTCAGGAAGAATCCTGCCGTGACATCGTAATAGATCAGTAGGTAAATCCTAACTACAAAGGCTATTGTCCAGGCAAGTCCTATTATGGGAGATCGCCTGTAATGCAGGATTTTCTTCTTCTCAAAGAATTTCACCTGCCCCTTGAACACGGAGGACAGTCCCAATCCAAGGGCGAAGGCGATGGAGCAGGCAAGCAGTTCGACTGTGGTCAGTCCAACATATGTGGCACCTGTAAAGGCAAGGTAGAGCAGGGGAGAAAAAATGAGTGACTTTACCGAATACTTACCGCCCAGGGATATCCTTATGATCCTGCGGCCCACGAATATGGCAACAAATACGCCGAAGAAGATGTCCTTGTATCTGAATATTATTGAGTAGGCTATGCTTTCAATGGTCTCAGACAACTGCGTGATGTTTATCATAAGGATATTCTGTCATGACACAATATTTCGCATGTTATAAAAATATACTACTGTGGGTTCCTGCCTGAAATCTGCAAGGAATCACTGCAGTAGAGGGCGATGCCTGATGGCACCTTGGGATAGAAATATGTGGATTTCTGGGGGAGTAGGCGGCCATCCTCTATCATGGATATGAAGACTGACTTATTCCATTCAGGCATGAGGAATGAGAAGCCAGACCTGCCGCTGTCAACCTCGTCTACGGCAATTACCCTGTTGTGTGTGTAAAGAACCTTTGTTGAGAGGTCCTTCTGGGTCATTCCGATTATCTGCCTGAGTATGAGGTTGCTCACCAGGGATGGGTCCCCGGCATACTTGTACTTCTTGCTGCACCCGATTGCATCAAAGGCAATTGGCTTTGGAGATATGGAATGGTATCCTCCGTCGTAGAGGACTATTGATTCCTGTCCATGATCTCCATTCATCCCCCTGACATCGAAATATTCACGAATGCTATCCATGAATGCCGAAATCTCATACTCCCTGCTCACAACCCGGTGAATTCCCCCGATAAGGAGGGAATCACTCTGGAGCGATGTGACATACGCCAGGGTGAATTTCCAGAAATCCCTGTTTTTGCCAGTGTTTTCAAGATAAAGATTCCTTGTTGCCTGAAGCCTGTGATGGCCGTCAGCGACCACTGCATTCTCTCTCTGCAGTGACTGCCTGATGCTCTCCATTGATCGTGGATCTGTCAGGAAATACACGGAATTTACCACACCATCCGGTTCGTGGAAGATCTTAGCCGGAGACATCTGCCTTACTGCAGCCCTGAGTATCCGTTCGAAGCTGGTGCCGTTGACTGTCAGGAAAATTGGTTCCAGCTGGCAGGATGTCTTCTCCATCAACTTTCTTCTTTCCTCAACAGCCCATGGAAATGTCTCCTCATGTGCCAGGACATCCTTCCTCTCCGGCGATGCCTCCACCGGTGAAATTATCCCAATCCTTGATATACGGCGCCCCCCGACATGTATTTCCTGCTCCAGTATTATGAGGCAATCGCTGGCAAATGTTTCCAGCACTCCCTCCTTCCTCCACTGTGCCAGGGTGCCAAGTGAGTTCTCAAGGATTCCGTGGCGTGGCATTGTTATGTGAGTTATGTTGAAGGGACTGGACTTGAGCCTCGCCTCATGATCCTGCGAGATTATGTCCACCGGAGGGGAAGTGGTTCCTTCAAGATCACCCCTGTAAACAAGCGGGCGAAATGGAATGAGATTCAAGTTGAATTCATTCCTCTCACGGATTTAATGACCTGTAAATCTGCTTCGTACCCGTTCTCGCCAAGTGGGGTCTCCATTATCATGGGAGTGTGTTCAAGCCTTCTGTCATTTATGAAATTGCCAATGCCCCGGGCACCTATGGTACCGCGGCCAATCTGCTCATGCCTGTCCAGATGGCTGCCCCTGTCTTTCTTTGAATCATTTAGGTGGATGCCTTTCAGTTTACTGAGACCAATTACGCTCTCGAAGTGATCCATTGTTTCCATATATCCTTCCGGCGAAACTATATCATAGCCTGCAGCCCATGTGTGGCAGGTGTCGAGGCATACTCCTGCCTTTTCCGGGAACTGGAGGCTGTCCATCATTTCGGCTATCTCCTCAAACGTCCTCCCAATGGTGCTTCCCTGCCCGGCAGCATTTTCCAGGAGGATTGTGCATTTC
>JAJZAW010000050.1 GCA_021799185.1 Thermoplasmata archaeon | reverse complement strand
TATCCCTGAAAGCGAAAAGATGAGGAAAATCTATGAAATAGAGAAGACCAGTGATCTTGTTCCACAGATTAGCAGCATCATGAGCCCCGGCGAGATCAGATTCATAATACATTCCCACCTGCACTTTGACCACAGCGGACACAGCCTGGACAGAAACCTTGGAAAACCTGTGTTCACAAATGCTGCCCTTGTTGCACAGGATCTTGAGTTCAGGGCTTACAGCAGACCAAATGAGTTCACCAGAAGCAGTTATATGAGAAATACTGCACAAATGAACAGGGCAAGAAAGATAAGGCTTAAGGGGACAACCAGATTCAAGAATGACATCAGGGTAGTCAATACAGGAGGGCACACCGCAGGCCATCAGGTCATAATCACCGGTAGCGGCTCTGGCCAGGTAATTTATTTTGGCGACCTGATACCTTCAGCCTTTCACGTGAAGGTCCCCTACATAACCGCCATAGACAGTTTTCCCCTGGATACCGTGAGAATGAAGAAAAAACTCATTGAAAAGGCAATACGTGAAAAATGTGTATGTATTTTCAACCATGATCCGGAAACACCTGCAGGGATAATATCCGGGGACCTGCAGAATCCCAGGGTCGAGAAGGTGTCACTTGAATGATCTCATATATTGAACTCTTCGCTCTCCGAAAGGATCATGTCCATGGCAAGCTCAGCTATGTCTGTGGCGTACAGCCCTATCCTCACTATTTCCTCCGAAGAAGGCACTATGACTGTAACCATTTCGCCCCCTGTAAGCGATCTCAGGATTTCGTCTTTCCTTGCTGTTACCGCTCCTTTCCGGCCTATAATGGGGTCAAGCGCATCGAATTTCCTGGCATAGAAAGAATCCACGGCTTCGTTATACATCTTTCCCGATTCTTTAAGGAATTCCACGATTGATTCAGACACCTTCGGGCTGTGATCCGGCACAGCCTTCCATAGCTTGCACAGATTCACTGCATGATCTGCAATTCTTTCAAGTATTCTGGAGAATATGAGATAAAAGACACTGTTTGATTCGTCACTTTCTCCGCTCTTCACCTCACGGTAAACATAAAGCTGATACCTGTCAACATCATCATCGCGATTTATTACGCTGTCCAGAAGGGCAGAATCTGAGCCCGAAATACCATTGATTGTATCCTCTATCATTGTCTGCACATTCAGAGACATCCGCCTCACTGCATTTGGAAGAGGAAAAGACTTGGAATCCAGGACATTCTGAAGCACCACAGACCTTGAAGACTCGTCGAATATCTCCACACCCATAACAAGCCGTGAAAATCTGGAAATAGCGTCCACCATGCCTGCGTCCATGTATTTTGGGCTCCTGATGGTGAGCGTGTCGAATCCTGCTATGTAAAGGGATGTAAGTACACGCTGAAAATATTCAGGATTTGGTTTTCCCGTTACGGTGAGAGTCCTTGCATTTTCCTTTGGCCTTGCCTGTGAATGCGTTACAGTGAGGACCCCCTGGGAATCATCAATTATAACTTCACTGCCTTTGCCAATTCTTTCCTCCTTCACCCACTTTGAAGGCAGAGATATTATGAAGGTTGACCCTCCTGTTAGCTGCACCCTTCTGGTGTATGTTGTCATATATTTATAAGCGCATACCCATATATAGTGTTTTGGACATTCACAATATAATGTATATGAGTTGGGATAGGCACCCGACAAATCATAGTCTTCAGAAAAAGCGCCTTTTTATGGAGCCATTGATCCTTTGCTTGAGATCATCGCCGATCTCATCAATTCCATGCTCGCTTTTTTCATGCGCCACTATCTTAGGAATCAGATCCTCAGCTTTCCTTGCGGAAATTTCATAGGGACATTCCATGCCTGTGTCCCTGCATTTGAAATGATAGCTTGCCATCCTGACCATTTTAATATTCATTTAATGCAATATTAAGTTTTCCAGTGGCGTTATGCATGACCGCTTTCGGCGATCCACTCTTGAAATGGCCAGAAAATAGCGTGAAAGACGTCGCCTGACAAGGCTTATGCCATAACCTGCTGAATCATGACTGTGGTGGAGGCTGGTTTCTCCTCTGCTGGCTGTATCTCATGCTGTTTCCTATGCTTCGGCCTATGAACACTCCAACTGCAAATATAAGCTCAAAGTATATGAGGTAGGTGAGAAGGTATGTTGGCACAAATCCCTCGAAAAGGTAGATTTCCGGATCATGTACAGGGCCTCCCATGGGGCCGCTGTAGACAATCGTGCCATTTGGATCTTTGTAACTGACGTTGTATTTAAAAATGCCCTGGGGAAGATCAGATGTATTGTAATAATATCTGTATGCTGTGATGCCTGCGGAACTTGTTACTGTTGCATTTAATGTATGCTGAGCACTATAGCCTGAAGTAGCAATGTTTAGCACAACGCTTGACAGATCAACACTTGTTGATGAGTTCTGTGTTATTGTTATGACATAATGGAAATCATTGGATACAGAGCCGTAAGGGGTAACATTGCCCAGAACCTGGATACCGTTGGGAAAAGTCGTTTCAAAAGTGGGATGCGATGAATATTCTATGCTGGCTACAATGGCAGACGAGAGCATGGCAGCTATGATAAATACTACAATACTGCCGAGAAACCTGGGCTTAAGTTTGTAGAGTTTAGTAAAATGAAAGCTGAAGAATGTAACAACTGGCACAAGAAATATGATCTCCCCGTACACATATACCGAAAGGACCACTATTATGGCGGAGGTCAGGATTGCAAGACCTAGCCCTGTGAACCTGTTGTTCTTTTCAAGCCAGTTTCTGATTTCAGACAATAGAACAGTAAAGGAACCTTACTATATTGATTTATCCGCATGGCCAGGAACCTAATTCTATTTCATGCAGGTTCCCTGCCATATGGCACAGCCCCAGGCAGTAATGTTATGCTGAAGAAGCGCTGCAACATGAGAAACCAGCCGGCTGATTGCGTTAAACATATTTGAAATGCCGTGGCATTGTGAGGGGTGCCGGGATATTTTCATTACCCTGGCACAGCACATATATTATGGATATTTCTGCATGCAGCAGTCATTATTCGCAATGGTAATTCTATTTCAGTGAATTTTAATATACTGGTAATAATCCGGTTCCATAATGTTGCCATCCATTGAAGAACTCCGGAAGATGCGCAAGAACCTTGGGATCAGCCAGAAGGAGCTTGCCAGGATAAGCGGCGTGAGCCAGTCCTATATAGCAAGGCTTGAAAAAGGCAGCATAAATCCCACATACGATAAGGTCAGGAAAATTTTTGATTACCTGAACCGCACAGGGCAAAAAGCAACCACTATTGACATAACTGCGGAGAAAATAATGACTGCCCCGGTTCTGACATGCTCTCCCACAGACTCAATAATTACGGCACTGAACGTAATGAGGGAAAGGGGATTTTCACAGCTTCCTGTTGCTACCCTTGACAGGAAAGTTGTTGGGACTGTGTCAGAATCAGACATCAATGATCTCCTGCTGAAGGGCAACACAATTGATTCCCTTAAAACACTGGTTGTCAGGAAGGTCATGGGACCGGCGTTACCGCAGCTGGATCGATCATCACCCATATCCATGATTTATCCACTTCTGAAATATTCAAGTGCTGTGCTCATAATGGAGAACGGAGAACTGAAAGGCATAGTTACAAAGGCAGACATACTTAAGGCCGTTGAGGAATATGCCTGAGATAGTCGCAATATTACTGGATATAGTTTATGCCTTCATTCTTTTCATTCCAGCTTTCGTTGCCAATCCTGCTGCGGTTATCACCGGCGGGCACTACCCTATTGATGCTGGAAGAAATTTCCTGGATGGAAAGCGCATACTGGGAGACGGAAAAACCTGGACGGGATATTTCGGAGGATCATTTGCCGGAGTGCTTATTGGCCTTATTCTTGCCGGTATTTTCTACATTTCCGGCTTTGCCGGATCGCTGCCCTACGGTAGAACGCCCATAGAAATTGTCACAGTTCTCCTGGCGATGTCATTCGGATCACTGACAGGCGATGTCGCAGGGTCCTTCATAAAGAGAAGGATAGGTATTCAGAGAGGCGGCAAGGGGGCCCTTCTGGACCAGTGGCCATTTGTGCTGGTCTCTTTTCTGTTCCTGTTCTTATTTGCAAGGGCATTTTTCATGAATTACTACGGGAACATAATAGGGGCAGTTGCAATACTGGTAATAACACCACCCCTCCATAGAGGCGTGAACATAATAGGCTTTGCAATGAAAAAGAAGGATGTCCCATGGTAGAAGAAGTGAAGATGGTCATTGCAGTCAGGAAGGACCTTGACCTGGGGAAAGGGAAAATAGCAGCACAGGTCGCTCATGCTGCTGTAGCCTGTGCCCTGAAGGCCGAGAAGAATGATAAAAAGATTTTCAGGAAGTGGATGGATGGCGGACAGAAAAAGATAGTTGTGAGGCTTGCAAATCAGCAGGAACTTCTGGAGCTTAAGTCCCGCGCCGATTCTGAGGGCATAATTACGGAGGCAATATTCGATGCGGGCCATACCCAGGTGGAACCTGGCACGCTGACATGCGTTGGCATAGGCCCAGCTGAGTCCGGAACCCTTGATCCAATTACAGGGTCCTTCAAATTGCTTTGATATATCACAGGGCATCAAGGGCATTATCAATATCATTGATCAGGTCCTGCGAATCCTCTATGCCGCAGGAAAACCTCACTAGACCGTCTTCGATGCCCATGGCCTTTCTTCCTTCGGCCGGTATGGAGGAATGGCTTGTTTCTACAGGAAGTGTCACCAGGCTCTCCACACCACCAAGGCTTGCAGCCACAGCAGGTATCTTCAGTGACGCCATGAATTTTCTGGCACCAATGAGGCCACCGGCAACCTCGAAGGATACCATGCCGCCATAGCCCCTCAGCACCCTTTTGGCAATCGTATGGTAAGGTGATTCGTCCAGACCCGGATAATTTACACGAATCACTTTTCTATGCTGGTTCAGGAACTTTGCAATTTCCATTGCCACCCTATTCTGTTTCTCAACTCTGAGGCCCATTGTTTTCATCCCTCTGGCGGCAAGATATGACTGCAAGGGGTCCGGTATAGGACCAGTGGTCCTCCTCACGGTCAGAAGCCGGTCGAATATATCTCTGCTGTCTGTGCCGGCCATCCCCAGCGTAACATCACTGTGGCCCGAAATATACTTGGTTCCACTGTGCAGGACAACGGTAGCGCCGAATTGAGACGGGTTCTGGTTATAGGGTGAGGCAAATGTGGCGTCAACAAGCAGCGGTATGCCTTTCTCCCTGCAGAAGCGGCCTATTCTCTCAATGTCAGCGATTTTGAGCGTTGGGTTTATTATTGATTCCAGGTAGATCAGAGAATGCCCTTCAGGATCAAATGACAGTGAATTGGCCTGATCGATTCCCATGAAATCACATCCTATGCCAAACCGCTCCAGATATGAGGAAAAAAATGAATGAGTCTGCCCATAGAGTTCATTTATTGAGAGAATGCGTTCTCCCCGGCTGCACATGGCGAATACTGCAGAGCTTATAGCGGCCATTCCCGATGAGAAAGAGAGCCCGTATTTCACACCTTCAAGTGATGCATACTTGGATTCCAGAGATTGGGTTGTCGGATTTCCCCATCTTGTGTACAGGAATGGTTCTCCCCTGCTGCTGTCAATATATGGATCAGCGCTCCTGTTTGGTGACATGAAAGTTGCTGTTTCAAAAATCGGTGTGATCACATTTCCGAAACGATCGTCCAAAATCTCTCCGGAATGAACAGCCCTTGTGTTGAAACTTTCTCCATTATCCATGATGTGGACATAAGTGCCCCGTTTTTAATGCATGCTGTTGTATTCACTGCAGCCTGGTCTCATAAGTCTCCTGCTTCCTTCCCTGCATCATGATCATTCCAGCTCTTGATACCAGGAATGACATTGATACCCCCACGATCAGGATGGGGAGCCATACAAGCAAGGGTTCTGATGAAAATCTTGATAGAAGGCCGGTTCCCAGTACCGGTGCCATGGGTGCTATAAGTCCAAGCAGAAGCTGGAAAGCACCGAAATACTGGCCCCGTTTATCCGCAGGAGATATCTTTCCGATAAGGCTGTACGTTACCGGAGATATTACGTTCTCCCCGATGGTGAGAAAGACAACATCCGCAATGAGGAAGGTGAACCCTGAGAAAAATGCAAGTGCGAAGAAACCGAACGAATAAATGGCACCTCCCAGAGCAATCCTGTTGAAATCCCTCATCCTTGCAAGCACCCAGTTTACCGGCATCTGCAGGAATACCACAGCAAGGCCGTTCACAGAATAAAGTATTCCGACCATATAGTTAGGGACCTTATCTATGGTAGTCCAGAACAGAGTAAGGGTCGTCCCCCATTGCCCAGCCACGAACCACATTGATGCCACAAGCAGGCTCAGCACCACAAACTTCGTGTCCTTCCATGGAAACTTAAACTTTCCTGCCTTTACTGAAAAATCGGTCTTTGTTTCAGATACATAGCGGTAGTAGAGGAGCCATTCCCCAGCAGTGAGCACTGCAGGAAAGAGGAAGACATAGAAATAACTGATCTGGGACAGGAAACCGCCAAGGGCAGGGCCGATTGAGAAACCAAGGTTTCCGGCGATTCTCACCATGCTGAAGGCATCTGTCCTCTGCTTTTCGTCCGTGGTATCGGTTATAACAACATTGTCAAGAATACCCTGAATGCTGGTGAAAGGCTCCACGAGAAGAAATGCAGAGTAGATGAAATAAAGAGGCGAATGGAAGTATATGGTGAATGCCATGAAGAGAAGTAGCCCCATTATTATTGGAGGAAGCCAGACTGCGGCCATTCTTCTCCCAAGGCGATCTATAAGATTCCCGCCATATATGGAGAATGGAAGGCTGAGAAGTGCGGTGCCGAAGAACAGTATGCCTATCTGAATGTACGGGACATGGCGTATAATCGAAAGGTACACAGGTATGAATATCCATGACTGGGATCGCCCGAGAATTCTGATGAGCTGTGCCATTGATATTGCAGAGACATGCCTGTTGCCCAACAGCGCCCCGCCTGGAATCTTAAAGTGCATAAGTTATTTCCGGACTTTCCCGCCATATTGCGTGAGCTTATATGCTTTGTTGAAGCACCAGATCATTACTTCAATATAGATCCAACTGTTAACTTCCTGAATGTTTGTTGCTCTTGAAGGGATTGACGGGTCAGGCAAGACCACAGTATCGTCAGGACTCAGGCATAAACTAGAGAATGACGGTATTAAAGTCTACCTTACCCATGAGCCTACCTTCAATGTTGAAGATATTGCCGGGGACCTCATATCACGCAGGGATTCTGAGAGTGCTCTGAAGCTCTTCTTCATGTTCACAGAGGACAGGTACAAGCATCAGGCTGAGATTTCGGAGAAGCTTGACCAGGGGTACCTCGTACTCTGCGACAGATATCTCTATTCATCATTTGCCTATCAGGGATCGCTCCTTGAAGGGATTTTTGGCACCCGGGAAAAAGTTGTGGCATGGATGTCAGGGGTATCAGAGATCATAAAGGTACGGCCTGACATTAACATATATCTTGACATAAGTGCAGATACTGCAATTAAGAGGATATGGAACAGGCGTAGAATAACAGGATTCGAGGATCTTCAGTACCTTGACAGGGTCCGTTCCTATTATACCGGAGTGCTCAGGAAACACCTCATAATGATGAATGGGGAAGATCCGGTTGAGAGGATAGTCGGCTCAATATATGACATTATCAGGCGGTAGTGACAATTACCTCATCTGAGAGGATCAGAAGGGTGTGCTCTGCCTGTGATATGAAAGAGCCCTTGTGTTCCCTGAGCACTGCAAACTCACTCACCTCCTTTGACTTCATCATTTTGCGGAGATAGTCTGTGTAATCTGGCATTAATTTTGCAACCCACCTCTCTGCAAAAGGGACCGTGTTGAAATTCTGGTACAATGGCTCATCCTTTCTGACTTTTGTTCCACTGAGGATATATATATGCCCTCCGGGGCCGTTGTGAATCATTCCTATGCCTGTACTGGCAAATGGCTCAATTGCAATGGCCATATCTGAATGAAGCGTTTCGCCGTTTCCGTCGTCGTAATTTGGTATGAATATCTCCGAATGAAGATCGTACCTGTTAAGGCCGTGCCCCCCAAGATTTTTTATGGGCCTGAATCCGTGTGAAGTGATAACGCTGCCGATTTCCTGGCCGATTGCCCTGATCTGAGCACCGGGCCTGACCTTCTTTATGGCTGCATTCAGAGCCTCCCTGGTTGCATCGATAAGATCACTGTGCTGACCTGATTCTCCCACTTCCACTGTGGCAGCATTATCCGACAGGTATCCATCCACTGAAGCCCCTACATCTATCTTCACCACATCACCAGTGGTTAATTTTTTTCTGTCCCCAACGTAGGGGGAATAATGAGCAGCCTCATTGTTTATTGAAAGATTGACTGGAAATGAGGGGACAGCACCTTGCTCCCTGATAAAGCTTTCAATCTTTTCAGCTATATCGAGAAGCAGAGTCCCAGGCGTTGCCAGGCTTTTTCCAAGTTCCAGCGCCTTCCTGCCAATAACACCGGCCTCGAGGTATTTTCTTTTAGTTTCCGCGTTCAGCTAAATCACTCATATTCAATATTCTGACATTCATAATTAATCTGATTGCTTACCTGAGAATGAGACAGGCACTTTATAAACCAAGGTTGTCTTGTTGAAATTTTCCCGATTTAATACTTAGAATCTGGTGACGTAAATTGTACACTTTAGTTCAAATCTATATTTGCAGAATTTTAAGAATCGTACTGCACATCAGTATTTTGCCTGCATGTATGAAATTATCAGTGGTATGCATGACATATAACACATCATTAATATATATTATATCGCATGTTATTTCTACAGATGTGGTGATATAATTGGAAATTGATTTTCCCGATAGCCGGAAAATATCTCAAACCATACTGTTTCTGAGCGACTATTGGGATGTGAGAAGCAGGTACGAGAATACTGTGGCTTCTGGTTTCCCCATCAGGTTTGACAACCTATTGAGCCATAAAATTAAAGGAATAAAAATAGCAATTTTTGAAATTCATGGAAATTCCAGCGTTCGACAGAACGAGATTTCAGTTATCGCTCTGCTATCGAAATCTCTGCTTGGAATTGACCATGTTTTAATGATGTCAGGCAGATTAAGCCTGAGAGAGAGAAAAATGCTTTCAGATTTCTCGCTGCCATATTTCAGCAAGATCGGAATTCAGGATAAATCAGGAAACATAACATGGCTGGGGCATAAGCCGAATAATGCAGGTAATGCCAGGAGGAATAAGGAGGAACTTATAAAGGAAATAATTAGGATGACCCAGGAGCGTGAATGCAGAGTGACTGAACTGGTTTACAGATGCAACCTGAATTATGCAAGAACTATAGAGATACTTGATGAACTGATGAAGAAAAACTACATTTCTATGTCCTACGAAGATGGCCACAGAAAATTCAGGGCTACAATGGACGGTCGCGAGTACCTGAAACGGATGCAGTCAGCGGGGCCATAGATCTCTCGCTGAAATTTGGAGAGTGGTTCTTATGCCCGATCTCTTGATTTTTTTTGCTATTCCGGTTCTTATAATTGCCGTATCTATCGTTTCTGCTTTCCTCATTAATCGCAGTGTGAAGAGCGTACTTGATGATCTTAAAGTAGAACTTGAAAATGCCAGTGCCCTGAATGAAGTTATCTTTGCCAGGGAACTTCTGAAATTCTTTGCTGATAGCGACGCCAGCATGGCAGCACTGGACCTGATTGCGAATGCAAAGAATGCTGGCATTACTGGTTTCAGGGTTGCAGAAATGACCACGGCTGCAAGAAATGATGTCGAAGCCCTGTACAAGGCAATGCAGTCTTCACTTGAACCAAGAATTGAATACTCAAAACTCAGCTATGTATCGTCATTTTTTCCTAGAATAATAATAATTTATGGTTCTGTCCTGGCAATTGCTACATTTATACTATACGCCCTGGAACTTGGATTTCTCAATGCTGAATTTTTTGCCGTATCCTATGGGGTGATTCTGGGGGCTTCTGGCCTTTTCAGTGTTCTTATTGCTTTCCTTGTTGGCGATTTTATCAGACATACCGACAGAATCAGCATGGCAAGAGGCTAGGGGGTTAAGATATCAATGGTTGTGATTGGTATTTTAAGGCTGGAAATGCATCAGACGCCAATTAAAGCTCGCCACGCATTTATTGGGAGTTGTATTAATGATCTTTAAAAGATATGTTGAAATAGCTGTTGCTGCAGCCATCCTCATTTTCATAGTATCTGTAATTGTGTACTCAGGAGAAATACCCCCTGTCAGCACCGTTGCTTCCGAAAGCATGACCCATTCAGATTACTGGACATATGGAACAATGAACGTGGGCGACATAGTTTTTGTCAAGAAAGTTGATACTGTTCCGGGAAATGTTGTTACATACGTAGTAGGCAGAGAAACAAACTATTCGACATATGGGGAATTTGGAAATGTGATTCTTTACAAGGATCCAACTGGAACGACAATCATTCACCGCGCAATGTTTTATCTTTCATGGAATAACACATTTCCCGTAATTCAGGGGTATAACAACCAGAGCTGGATTACTCTCACACGGGATTATGTCATTATTCATGATGTCGGCTTTTCACACAGAAACCTGGTTGTCTATTTTTCTGGTATTGTCAATGAATCTGGGTTCATCACAGTGGGAGATTTCAATCTGGCCTACAGAGGTGTTTTCAATTCAACACTGGATGCATACGAAGCCGCAGACCAGAATGTAGGGATTACAAATGCCCCGGTGAGTTCAACAAATATTGTTGGAATCGCATTCTGGGATATACCATGGTTCGGACTTATTAAATTGAATATCCTGAAAGCTTATGGGCAGTGGCCCTATTCAAATGAGGTTGCAGAGAACTCGTACTACTACCTGTACACTAGTGTTGCTTTGATACTGGCTCTGGCACTCTTTCCATACGGAAAGCTAACCAAAAGGGGAAAGAATAAGAAAAAGTGACTTCACTATCTGATCAGCAATTCATTGGCTCCGAAATGCAATTTTAAATGCCTATGCTCATTGAACTTTATTTCCAGCTCATGCCCTATAATATGTCCGTATGCTAATGATTTGAAACATTGCAGCAACAGGGACATAACTCTGACTTAACGTTCCTTGATCTTATTAATTCTGCATTTCTTTCCGGATCATTACATGCTACGGTTTATGGAATTGATTCACAACTTGTCCATATTCTGATTTATTTGCCATTAAAGGCTGTGTTCCAGCAAATGTACGAGCCATGCCTCACTTTCTTCAGTTTATACGATTGAATGTGATTCGCTCCTTTCCAGTTCAGTCACGGAAAGATAGACCAGATAAAAGCACGGGAAGTCGGATATGCGGCTCTACGGCTACTTACCCTTTCAAACCTGATTAGATAAATTGACGGGATTCATCATATGCCTTGATTATTCCCATCACAATTCAAAGGTCATACTGAAAGTGAAATTGAGATACTGCCCAACAGAATTGTTTATATCCGGAGGCTGGGTATAGTAGAAACCTATATAATAGGACACTTCAGGAAGATGGTATAAAGGAAAAGGGCCGGTTAGAGTGTTATTTTCTATTAATGTCCCGAGGTTGGTATCGGACTGATATTGATGATTCATATAAACTGAAAGGGCTGAAACTTCCTGGCTTCCGAGCTCCTGGTTAGCCTGCTTGG
>JAJZAW010000049.1 GCA_021799185.1 Thermoplasmata archaeon | reverse complement strand
GCTTCTACATGGAAAGCCACAGGAAGGCTGCGAAGGCACTTGATGAAGGCTTTTTCAAGGGCGAGATTCTCCCCATTGATGTGGAGAAAGACGATGACTTTGTTACAATAGACAGGGATCAGAGCATCAGGCCGGATACCAGCATGGATGGGCTAAGGGCACTTCAGCCAGCATTTGTAAAGGATGGAAAAATAACAGCCGGCAACTCCTCGCCGCTCAATGCCGGTGCTTCACTGACCATGCTTATGTCAGGGAAAAAGGTTCGTGAATACGGACTAAAGCCGCTTGCGAAACTGAGTTCATTTGCCTGGGCAGCTGTAGATCCATCAATAATGGGCCTGGGCCCCGTGCCTGCTTCCCAGAAACTCCTCAAGAATGCAGGGCTGAGTGCAGATGATATTGATCTATGGGAAATAAATGAGGCATTTGCTGTGGTTGTTCTCAATGCCATACGGGAATTGGGCCTTGATGAGAAGCGTGTCAACCTGAAGGGCGGTGCAATTGCCATAGGGCACCCCCTTGGTGCATCAGGTGCAAGGCTGGGCGGAACAGTTTCACGGCTTCTGAACACCGAGAAAAAGGAAAGAGCAGTTGCAACACTCTGTGTTGGCGGTGGCCAGGGCTATTCCGTGCTCTTTGAGAGGGTGTGAACATGGATTTTGAATTTCCAGAAGACATAGTGAGGGCAAGAGAGAAAGCTGCCGAGTTCGCAAGGAAGGAGATCAGCTCAAAGAAGGCTCTGATGTATGATCGCCAGGAGAAATTCCCAGATGAACTTAAGAAGAAAGCCTTTGAATATGGCATTGTGGACTATACAAATCCGTGGTCGATGCTGGTCACAATTGAGGAGCTGTGCAGGGCAGATCCAGGAATGGGAATCGCTGCAACTGTGAGCCTTTTTGGCGCTGAAGTAATCATGCTCTTTGGCAACGACAGCCAGAAGGCAAGTTATCTTGGCGCAGTTCAGAATGGAAGCAAGATGATGGGACTGGCTGTTACTGAACCGGGAGGAGGCAGCGACGTTGCAGGCATTAAAACATTCGCCAGGAAGGAAGGCAGCAAATACATTATCAACGGATCGAAGATGTTCATAACAAACGGGGCCATAGCGGATTTCTTTGTAATGCTGGTCCGCACGTCGAATCCGGAGGACGGGAAACGGCACCATGGGCTCAGCACACTTATTGTCCCGGGCAACCTTCCAGGATTCTCAAGGACAAAGATCACCGGGAAACTTGGTGTTAGAGCAACCAACACCGCTGAGCTGGTGCTCAACAATGTGGAAGTTCCTGCGGATAACCTCATTGGCGAAGAAGGAAAAGGCTTCTACTACATAATGACATTTTTCAACATAAGCCGTGCATATGTTGCAGCACAGGCCATAGGCATTGCCCAGGGCGCCCTGGACAGGGTGCTGGAATACCTCTCTGAACTGCAGTCAAAGGGGGCATCATCCAGCATCACCGAGGAAATTCAGATGGCGGCGTCAGATATAGCTACAAGGATAGAAGCATCAAGACTCCTGACATACAAGGCCGCTTCATACCTTTTCCAGTTCAAGCCGAACCCCACAATAACAAGCATGTCAAAGGCATACGCTGCAGAAACTGCCGTATTTGCCACAGAAAAAGCACTTGAGATCACTGGGTATTCTGGCATAAACGGAGATCTTGAGCGTTTCTTCAGGGATGCAAAGATCATGGAGATATGGGAAGGAACAAGTGAGATTGAAAAGCTCATAATCTGGAGAAATCTCATAAGGGAAGCCAGGGGAGGGAATTAATATGTCAATTGAAGAACAGGATATACTGAGATCTGCAGTTATAGAGTTTGCAGAGAAGAACATTGCCAATTCAGCTGTCAGCATTGAAAGGGCAGGCATAACGGACGATCTTGCAGCAGCTCTGGCTGCCCAGGGATTTCTTGGAGCTGCGCTTCCCGCGGAAGTCGGTGGCGCCGGAATAGACAGGCAGGGTTATGCCGTAATACTGAAGGAACTGGCAGCTTATTCTCCCTCGGTTTCAGCGCTTGTTCTCATAACAGGATCTGTTGCAGGCAAACTTCTGAAAAAGGATGGTCTGCTGGGGAAGATTGCCACTGGGGAAGAGGCGTTTGCTGTTTCTCTCTGGCCAGCCACGGACGGTTCAGGAGATGCGGGGGAGCTGAAGATATCCGGCAACAGGATCACGGGAACGAGAAGATACGTCATTGGAAGGCCGGGAGGTTGCATGGCAGCCGTCACAGATGATGGAAAACTTGTGCTGGTAAAGAGTGGATTCACCCTATCTGATGAAGACCACCATCTGTCTTTCAGGGGCCTCAGCTATTCAGTTGCCACTGTGGAATCCGGGGATTATGAGGTGATTTCCAGCAATGGGAAGGAAACAATGGAAAGCATTCTCTCAGGAATGGACCTGGAAATTGCTGCAATTGCACTTGGCATTGCAAGGGGTGCGCTGGCAAAAACCGTGGACTACACAAAGGTAAGAAAGACATTCGAGAAGCCATTGAAGGACTACAGTACGGTTGCAAACAATATTTCGCGGCTCATGTCGGAACTCAGGGTGGCAGAGGTAGCTCTACAGGCGTCAGGCGATCTGAATGAAACAGAGATTCTCATGCTTAAGACTCACTCTACGGATCTTGCAAAAAGGGCCACAAAATACTCGCTTCAGTACCATGGCGGGTACGGCTATATAGAGGATTTCGGTGTTGAGAAATTCTACCGTGATGCTGTTGGCCTGACAATACTGCTGGAGAACCAGGCTGCGGACGGAATGAGGCTTTCAAAGGAAGTATTCGGGGAAAAATCAGGATACCTTTGAAGCCTCTTCTCCGGATTCCGGGGTGCTGACCTGCGGCTCGGCTACCGGTATGTTTGCAGGTGCAGGAGCAGCGGCTTCCGTGGATTCCACAATATAATAACCATTGTTCAGTATTGCACCGCCGATAAATCCTCCAACTACCGGTACTGCAATGTAGTCCACCGCTATTATCTTCACAAGCGGCACTGTACCGTTTGAAAGCAGGGAATAGAGGTATGGAAATGCGTGTGCATTCAGGTAGGCGTTTCCAAGAAGCGAGCTTAATTCTGCTATATACGGAAATGGCATGAAGAGAGCCATTAGAACAATGCCTGTGGAGACGATAATTCCGGAAATGAGGGCAGAAATGAATCCCCTTGCTGAACCACGCGATACAAGCCCGGCGGCTAAACCTGCAATAATCCAGCCATAAAGTGGAATCCACCCAATCAGTATGAGAAGCAGGGCACCGGAAATGATGCCAGCACCTATGCTTCCATACATCAATCTTTCATTAGACATTTACATTCTGCTATTCTATGGTCAATATATAGTTTTGATCATAGAAAACATGAATCTGGCAGAGATTCAACGCATAATCCCATTTAAAAAGGGTTCAGAGCTGTTTCGGCATTTCGCATGCCATTATTCTTTCCCGTTAGAGCCCTGTGGAGACCTGAAGTTTCTGGAGCGTTCCGTGATCCGGCCCTCCCTGCTGTAATGCTCTGTAACCTGCACCCATGTCAGAAAGCATCCATCTACAAGCATCTCTTCCTCTTTTTCGGTCATTTCACTCACCAAGATGATTCCCAAAGAATGCCAGCATTCTTTTCCATGCATCATCAGCGGCTGGCTTGCTGTAGCTCATACCGGTGTGGTTGAAGAACGCGTGATATGTGCCAGGGTATATCTTCATCTCAAAGTCCAGCTTATGTTTCACAACGTTTTCTATCAGCACGGAAAGACCGCTGTTGATTGAACTGTCTTCACCTGCATATATGCCCAAGACTGAACCCCTGATTCTGGAGAGATCGTCAATGTTCCTGGGGTTTGCGCCATAGAATATAACGGATGCATCAAATTTCATCTGAGTAGACAGCTGGAAAGCGAGGCCGCCTCCCAGGCAGAATCCCACAACGCCTGTCTTTGCCGGCCTGTAGGTTTTCATGAAATGATTCTGGGTATCCTCAAGATCTGATATCATCCTCTTTTCAGTTTTCTCCCTCTCAAACATAACCTTCGTAACTATTTTTCTGGTATTTTCCGGGAGCTTTTCCAGAATTTCAGAGACAGTTTTCTGATCTCCCCTCTTCTCAGGAGGAAGTGCCCAGAATGGCCTCATAGCATCCATTATATTTTCTTCAGTGAACAATGTTTTCTCATCCGGCCTTGAATACAGGTGAGGCGCCATGGCTATGTAGCCCATTTCGCTGAGCCTCCGGCAGACTGTTCTTATGAAATCTGTAACCCCCCAGATTTCCTGTATAACCAGAATTCCTCCTCTGGCATTGTCAACTGCAGGCCGGCTAAGAAAAGCCTGAATGCTGCTGCCATCTCTAGCCCGGATTTCAAGCTGTTCTTCATGAACACTATTTTCAGTCATAAATATTACATGATATTTCGGATTTAATAATTATAACTTTTGAACATTATATGAATATTTTTCCGCATAAACATTATTCCAACGGTTCAGGTATGGAAAATTATTATTCAAGATAAGCATGGATTATGAAATATGGTGGTTGTTCATGAAGGAACTGACCAAAAAGGAAGTTAAGCAGATTCGGAAACTCATGAAGCACGGAAAGGATGTTCCGGAGATATGCAGTACTTTCAACATCCCCCCGGAAGAATGGAGGGAGGTAGCACTGAAATACGAGTTGTTCGACTGAAACTCGGAGAATATGCAGGAGGCATATTTCATAGATGCAATCGCAGCGAAGACTGAAGAACAAGCGAACGGGATGCAAAGTCATGCAGATCCTGTGGCGCTACACATACATGCCAGAATGGCGGCAGAAAAACCCCCAGCAACATCAGCCGATGAGCATTATCAACAGATTGAATCTTCCGTTTCCGGACAGGCGCAAAGGTTTCATAAGATCAGAATGTGAAGACATGCATGGTGCAATAGAATAAGATGTAGGGAATCACAACCTTCACATAGAAGACAAAGGGAGAAACATCAAGATCATCTGACCTTACGGATGATGGGGGCGCATCCCATTAGAAATCATCTAGATTTGATTTTATAACTGTTCTCTTCAAGAAAGTGAATCTGTTGGCTTTCACAATGCTACCGCCCATATATTTCATGTTTTATTGTTACCAGAATTTTATCGGATGTGATAGAGAGCTGAGAGCTGGCAACAATGCATATATTCATCATTCAACCTGAGGGTAATTCACTTAAGCTATTCCTCCGAACAAATTCAACTTAATTGTGGCATTGCCTCTAACTGGAAAACAATTTAACCATCCAGGGAATGTATAGGGGGTTTCAGCCTGATGAGGATAGGTTTCTTTACTGCAACATATTATCCAACTCCTGACGGTGTATCACACTATCTCAGGGATGTAAAGTCGGAGTTACAGAAGAGAGGTCATGAAGTCCATGTGTTCTCATTCAATGGGGACAGGAAGGAAAAGAACGTACATGTTCTCCATTCGGTCCCATTTCCAGCATACTCCCAGTACAGTATGCCTGTTAATCCCCTGCCATTCGGGCTTTACAGAAAGGCAATCAGGTTAAACCTTGACATTGTTCATATACATGATCCATTCATGGGAAGCCTGGGGTACAGAGTATCCAGGCACACCGGCGCGCCCATAGTGGCAACGTACCACACGGATTTTGTCAAGATGCAGGAATCAGTTAAGATGCCATTCAGGGACAGCCTCTTCAGGACTACCTGGAAATACAGCCTCTTTCTCTACCGGCGTTGCGATGAAGTATTTGCTCCAAGCAGGAAAAGCATGGAACAGCTCAGAAATGACGGTGTGCTTCATACCAGGGAACTTCCACTGTTCGTTGACACAAGGCGGTTTGCTCCGGATACAGGCGATTCCGGAATTTTTACCGTCCAGTATATAGGTAGAATTACAAGGGACAAGGGCGTTTTCAGAATCCTGGATGTTGCCGCCGCCGTTGGCAGGAATCCGGGCATCAGGTTCCTGATTTCGGGCACAGGCCCAGAAGAAAAAAATCTGGAGAGGGTCATACAGGAAAAGGGGCTTCGGGATATGATTACTCTCACAGGATATGTGGATGAACAGAGGAAAATAGAACTTCTCCGAAAAGCCAGCCTCTTCATGTATCCGTCAGAAACAGATACATTCGGGATTTCTGTAGTGGAGGCGATGTCCTCCGGAGTCCCAAGCATAGTCCCACGCGGTTTTCCACTTGCACATTACGATGACATGGATGTGTCGGGGCTCATTGAGATGGACTTTTCTAGGCCTCACGAGATCGCACAGGCCATTGAGAGATATTCAAATGACAGGCGTGATCTAAGGTCCCTGGGAGAATCAGCCAGAAAGTTTGTCACTGATAATTTCAGCATGGAGAGGCACTGCGACATATTGCTGTCAACATATTCAGACCTTCTTTCCGGGAGATCAGTAAACTCAGCTTCAGGAAACAGGAAATCAACTGGGAGGCTGCCTGCAAGGTGATATAATTGCCCGGCGAAGATCGCGTCATTATTGCAGTTGCGCTTTCTGCCACATATTCTGTGGTGTCTGCAACAGTTGCCACATCTGTCATTCTCACCACTGAAGCGCTTGGCTACAGGATATCACTGTTCGGAATTGTTGCATATGCAGTTGTTATAGGTTCCGACATTGTAATAATGTATCTCTCTTCCAGGAGGCTTATATACATCTTTCACAGAATTGCTGCAATCAGTCCTGGTGTGCAGCCCCAGGCTCATGGCTTGGATCATGGAGAAGTAAGCCAGGAGTTGAAGCTGGGAGAAAGGGAGCAGATTGTTGTTGATGCAATCAGGAGGAACGGGGGAAGTGCGTTGCAGAACTCGCTTGTTGATGTTACTGGAATGTCATCACCCACCATCTCAAGGGTAATATCATCGCTTGAAAACAAGGGGATTGTGGAAAAGAAAAGGCATGGAATGACAAACATCGTAATGCTCAAAGAAGGCCGAAAGAGCTAGCTCAAATATGTTCGGCAACATTGAAATGCATTTCATTGAAATGCATTTCAGTGATCTCTTAAGAGCTCTTTCAGCATAATTAAAATTATGAGATCATTTGGAGAAAAAATAATCTGGATAATAATTGCCCTTATAGGAGCCATAGCAGTGGCAAGCATTGTGTCATTTGCAATATATGGCAGGTATGGCTATAATTACGGGTACGGCCCATATGGCATGATGGGAGGTTTTCCATTCTATGGCATGTATATAATTATGCCAATAATGGCCGTGATTTCCATTCTCGTCGTCATACTCTTTCTCCGCTTCATTTTTGGTGCCATGGGCGGGTACAGCGGTTATTCATGGTATGAGAGGAGCAGGGCAGAAGACATACTGAAAGAGAGATATGCAAAGGGAGAAATAAGCCAGGAGGAGTTTAACAGAATGATGGAGAACCTCAGATCACACTGAGATAATGGAAGTGAAATATTGAATGTAAGGTTTGCTGCACTAATTTCCGTAATAATTGCTTTAGTGGTAATTTTATCCACAATAGCATTTATAGTGCCGCATTTTTCCCAGGGCTATACAGGCACACTCAATACCGGTGATTTGGGGAACCTAACTGCCATTCCGCCGGGCGTGTCAGTCTCAGGAAACACAATTTACATAAACAGCAGCCTCACAGTTTCAGTGGAGATGGGGCCAATGATGCAGAGCGTGAGCATGTACTCATTCATGGTATACGGGCAGATCAATCCTGAGCTGGTCATACACAGTGGCCTGCACATAAACTTCATGGAAGTGAACGTGGATAATGATTCCTACCATAATTTTGCAATAACTACAGCCCCGCCTCCGTATCCATACATGGTAATGTCTTCAATGATGAATGGAGGGCACTTCATGCTGAATGAGCCCATGCTTCCGCCTGAGTCCGGGGGCATCATGCATTATTCACAGCAGCAGTTCACAGCCGGGTCCCCTGGCACGTACTGGTATATCTGCACATATCCGGGACATGCTGAGAGTGGCATGTATGGGAAGATACTGGTAGCCTGATTAATTTTGCTTCCCCATTACTGCTGAACGGATTTATTCCACCCGGTATCTCCGGAAGGGAAATGATTTTGGGTCAAAAGAATATGCATGATGGATAAAGAATCAGAATAATGGATGTTGCACTGCCTGCACCATTAAAATTTCATCCTTCCCAAATTATTTATTCCATTGCCGGTTATGTATGTCATGGAGAAATTTTATTTCAAGAGTTATGACCGTACGGTTGGAAGTGCCGGGAATCTTGAGGAACTGAAGTCAGAGATGTCCCGTTTGTCCAGAGAATATCCGGGCAGTGTGGATTATCATCTTCGGGAGGGACATATAGCCAGCTGGCTGAATTACATAGGCGAAAAGGATGCAGCTGAATCTCTCTCCGGTGTTACCGACGCAGCAACAGCCCTGAAGAGGCTTGGAGCCACTGGGGGACAAGGCGGAAGAAGAGGCCAGATGAAGGGCGGCCGTGGGATGCACCATCCCGGCAGGCCAAAGATGCATATGATGGAGAGCGACACTCAGAAGTAATCCTTATTTATTTACGGCCATGGCCAGATCATCAAGTATGGCCATATAGTACATGAATGCCAGATACGGCGACTGGTATGGATTGAAATAAGAATGCACGTCCTGGTCGGCGAAATTTCTCACCGACATATAGTAAATATGATCAGAAGTCTGCAGTGTTCTCCATGTTTTCACATCCTGTGTGCCTGATAGGCTCTTTACTGCGTTAAAAGCGTCATTCTGCATTGCATTTCCCAGCCATGCATTGAGATTTCTGTCCGTATCTGCCCATGATATGGGATTTTCAACACTGACTGTTCCATGATTGCCGTTATCCGAAGTTGCCCTGTCAACAGTGGCTATCTCCACACCCCTGCGGGACAATTCATGTGGCAGAGCAGTCAAAAACTGGAAGATGCCTGTTTCCTTCCACTGGTGTTCCCCAAAGGTCTCATAGTCCATGAAAACGTTGGTAACATCTCCGGGCGAATTTGCAACCCACCCTGCGTATTTATCTGCAAATAGGGGGAAGTCGTTCCAGCCAGGATTGGAGAATCTGAAGGCTATGTCATCGCTCATCCTGTAATTCCTCAGGAGAAGCTTCAGTCCGGATACTGACAGGTATGGATAGTTTGGCGAATGTGTGGCAATTATCTCATCCGTTCCTTCTGTCACCATGTTCCTGAATCCCATGCCCTTGACTTCTCTGGATATCTCATCGGAAAAGATCAGCTCGGTGTTCCTGAAGGAGACCGGGCTTATTCCAAAAAGTCTCTGGACAAGCCGGCGGTGTTCTTCAACCTGATTCCTGAATTCCTGAGGATTCCATATTGAAGCAAGGCTGTGGTAATATGTTTCTGACATGACTTCTCCCAGGCCCGATTTGAAATAATCCCTGAAAATTTCAATCACCTCAGGAGCATATTCGGCGGCCTGTTCCAGGAAGATTCCTGACAGGGAGAAGGAAGCCGGGATGCCTTCCTGCAGGAGGATGCGCGTGGCAGGAATGTAGCATTTCTGTGCAACTCTCTGCATGATCTCCCTGTTTCTCTCATCCCAGAAATAATCGTGCCTCACGCCTATTTCAGACCTGCGGTAAGGCCTTATTCTCCTGGGCTGATGCACCTGGAAGTAAAACACAAGGTTCCTCATATGGAGAGATACACCCCCAGTGTATCGATGGCAGCCCTTTCCCAGGTGAATTTTGAAGCCTCCTGCTGCCCCATTGTTCCCATTATCCTTCTCATGGATCTGAACTTAAGCATTGATTCAACATAATCCGCAATCAGCCCGGTATCCCAGTAGTCAACACGGAGTACATTGCGAAGAGCCTCGCCAACTCCGGTTGTCCTGCTGATTATCACCGGTGTGCCAAGAATCATGGATTCAATCACTGTCATTCCAAATGGCTCAGAAACTGCTGGCAGGACGAACACATCGCTGGACCTGTATATTTCAACAGATTTCCTGAAGCTCACAAATCCTGTAAATTCCGTTCTTTCCGAAATACCCAGCTCCGATGCAAGCCTTCTGACTTCCTGGTACTGATCACCTGTTCCTGCCACGACGAACCTGGCCTCCGGCACCCTCTGTGATACAAGTGCTGCGGCTTCCATGAAGAATCCTGGCCCCTTCTGTGTTGTGACTCTTCCCAGGTACAGGACCCTCTTTGTCGGTTCATATGTCCTGGGCATCATGGTATAATGTTCATTATCCACACCGTTGTGGACAACAGTGATCTTATGGGGGTCGGCCCCATAGTCCCTTATGATCTCATCCCTGGTAAATGCAGAAACAGCTATGATCCTGTCAGCTGCTCTGGCGCCGTCCCTTTCAATGTCCATGATATCTGCCTGAGGGTTGAAATTCCCTGACCGATCACGTTCCGTGCTGTGAAACGTGATCACCAGGGGAATACCATATTTTTCCCTGATCATCTCGCCGGCCCGGAACGTTATCCAGTCGTGGCAGTGCACCAGTGAGACTCCATGGGGATCAAATCGCTCAAGTAACTTCAGGTTATAATCATCCACAGCTTCCCTGAAGCCAGGAAACCCCTCAATTTCGTATGGATTTCCAATGACGCCCCTGTTAAGTTTCACAGGAACAACACTGAACGGGTAGTTCTTTCCAAGCCTCTTCATGGCTGGAACATATACATCTATATTCATTATGCCTGCAAGGCGCCCGAAAAGGTTTATGGTATGCACTCCAAGTCCCCCGGAAAACGCAGGAGGCAACTCCCATCCTATGACTGCTATCTTCAATCAAACATCCCTCCGGGGTTGATCAGGTCCTCGTGGTAAGAACGCATGATCTCGCCATAGCTCCATGCCTGCATAATGCATCCCCTTGGAGTCCCGTCAGGATCGCCATCGAAAATTTCCGGAAGATATGGCATGGAAAGAAGCGGGTGGAAGTATTTCAGAAGTGCGCCCGGCGCATATCCTGATCTGCGGCAGGCTGTAATGTAGGGCCCGATGAGCCATGGCCACACTGTGCCGTTGTGGTATGCTGCGTCGCGGCTTGGAAAATCTCCAACGTAGTGTGCCTTATAGCCTGGGTCCCCGGGATCAAGAGTCCTTATTCCATATCTGGTAAGGAGCCGCTCATCAACAGCATTTTTGAATTTCCCGAATTCCCGCATAACAGGGAAGGGAAGGCTGAATGCCATTATAAAGTTAGGACGGAGGCGCGCATCATCAGGGCGCGCCACATCAAGGACAGTTTCACCCTTCACAAATACAGGCGCGAATTTATCCATAACCTGATCTGCCATTCCTTTGAGCTCTGACGGAAGATCAGCATCAATTCTGGAAGAGATATCCTCAATGGACCTGAGCGCATTGTACCACAGTGCATTCAGCTCAACAGGGTCCCCTTTCCTCGGCGTGAAAACAGTTCCATCCCTCTCTGCGTCCATCCAGGTGAGTGGAGCATCAGTCACCCTTATAAATGGCCCATCCATTGAATACATGTTATTGCCCAGGATGTAGTTCATTGCAACATCAGTAAGAAATGGGAACAGATCTCTCACAGTCTTAAGATCGCCAGAATACTGCAGGTACTTCCAGGCCGCATAAATATAAAGCAGTCCAGAATCTGCAGTCCTGAAGTCATCCGGTGTCTCAAGTCGTTTTGGAACTGCACCGTTTCGTGACACTTTCCTGTATGAATTCAGGAGGTTTGCAGCCTCACGGTACCTTCCGGTCACAAGCATCAGGCCCGGCATTGAAATAAATGCGTCCCTTGCCCAAGGCCCAAACCAGTGATAACCGGCAATTATATTGTCCCTTGTCAGAAGCATGGAGGATCTGAGTGGAATCTGCCCTAAATCCACAGGATATACACCATTTTTCCTGATGTCGTCCTCCATGGCCTTCCTTATTCCATTAAATGGCATATCCACGCGGTTCCCGGAATATATCCTGAATTCCAGCGACCTGCCCGGGTTATTGAAATGAAACTCACCAGGCTCATAAAGGTCTTCCGTGGATACCGTACCCCTTTCCCTTTCCACCGGATAGAGGAAGTTCCTGTACCACCTGCCTGTCTCAAGGAATTCCCCTGCAGATTCAAATGAGACTGACAGATTTCCGAT
>JAJZAW010000048.1 GCA_021799185.1 Thermoplasmata archaeon | reverse complement strand
CAATGATCAAAAGGCAGAAAGGCAGCGGATTTCACGTCTTCTGGGTGATTGAGATGATTAGATTTCTCCACATGTCGGATACACATCTGGGCAGCAGAATATACATGAGCGATGACAGGGAACAGGATTTCTATGATTCCTTTGACGAAGCCATGGATGTGGCAATCAAGGAGAGGGTCGATTTCATAGTGCACTCAGGTGATCTCTTCGACACGTGGTCTCCGAGCAATTATGCGCTCGCGAAATTCAGGGATTCGGCCCTCAGGATGAAGGAGGCAGGAATTCCCATGTTTCTTATCATGGGCGACCACGATCGGCCAAAGCGAACGGACTATCCGGCTGCTGAAATATTCAATTTTCTTGGAATCAGGCTCCTTGGTAAGGACGGCCTGGAACACTTAACATATGATGTTGGAAGCGACAGGGTACTGATTGCAGGAATATCAAACATGAAGGGCTTCAGGCGCAATGCCCTGATTGAGGAATACCGCAAGGCCGACGAAATTTCAGGAGAAAGCATTAACTCCATACTGATCTCACACCAGGCAATAACGGGCTATCTCTATGATGAAGCCTGTGAGGCCCGGCCTGAGGATCTCCCTGTGAACTTTTCATACCTTGCCTTCGGCCATATTCACGATTGGGCACTTAAGCAGAACCATAGGCCGGTATTTTCCTATGCCGGATCAACGGAACTCAAGAGCACAAGGGAAATCCCTGCCTTCATAAAAAATGGCAAGTCGGTGAACATTGTCAGCCTTGAGGATGGAATTGCAACTGTAGAAAGAAGAAAACTTACATCTGTGAGATTTCAGTTTATGATTGAAAGCAACCCTGCTGATTACCAGGAAGAGATTGAAAAAGCCATTGAAAAATACTCATCTAGATTTGGAAAAAAGAAACCTGTATTTTCACTCAGGATCGTTGGAAATACAGACAAAGAAAGGGTACGTGAAAAACTGAAGAGTTATGATGGCATAATATTCAGGCCACCTGAATTCATCTCAGAGAAGGTTGAGGTTGAATCAAGACCCGGAATGGAGAATATCTCTAACTACATAGATGCATATTTCAGCAGTGATCCTGTACTTTCGGAAATCGCTAAACAGTATTACAGCATAGCCAGAACAGACAGGGATGCAGCAATTAATTTTCTCATGGAAAAACTTGGGGTGAGCGACCAGTGATCATACATACGCTGGAGCTCAAGAATTTTCTGTCGCATGAGGATAGCACAATCAGTTTCGATCTGGGGGTCAATCTCATAACTGGAAAGAACGGCGCCGGAAAGAGCAGCATTATAGATGGGATAAAGTTCGCACTCTTCGGGGATACAAAACGTGGATCAGTGCAGGATCTGGTTACAAGAAATAAACTGGAGACCAACGTGGCTCTTGGATTCAGTGTTGGCCCGGATGAATACAGGATCACAAGGGCAATGTCTGTGGGCAAATCCGGCATCAAGGGGCGGGATGCCATTCTCACGAAGAACGGCGCGGAACTGGCTCGCACTGTAACCGGGGTCAACTCCGCTATCGAGGGACTGCTAGGAATCAGTGAGGATCTATTTCTGAATTCTGTTTTCGTGGAACAGGGCGAAATAGCCTCCCTTGTGTCAGAGAACAGGTCTGTCAGGGAAAAGACTTTCAGCCACATCCTTGGCCTGAATCTTCTGCAGCAGTTTGCCCAGGACCTCCAGGAAAAGGGAAAAGATTTAAGGGCCAAACTTGAGTCCATGCGTGATGCAGAACAGCAGCTTTCTGAAGTGCGTCAGAGGATTGACCATATAACCGGTGAGATTCAGGAACAGGAGAAGCAGGTAAGAGCTGCTGAAACAAAAAAGGCAGAACTTGAAAGGAAACTTAGAGAAGCTGATTCTGACCTTCAGGCATCCCGGAAGAGGGTTACGGAACTTAATTCTGCTTATGAGAGAAAGGTTGAACTTGAGAGAAAAAAATTAACGCTGGAAAGAGAACTGGCGCAGAAGTCCGTTGAAGTTGAAAAACTGAAACGGGACATTTCTGAAAAGGATCGTGCCATCCATAAGAGGCTGATTGACAATCAGGAAAGCATAACCAGATACCTGGAAATTCAGAGCAAACTCCAAAACAGCCTTGCAAGGCTTCAGGATACTGTAAAGCAGCTGGAAAAGATATCCTCAGATGAATCCGAAATGAAGAAGATTGAACCTGTACACTCTGAATATGAAAAAATTCAGAAGGACTATTTTGCTGTGGATGAGAGGATGAAGGTTCTTGAGCCCGCCAACAAAGAATATGATTACGCGCTCAGGTACCTTGAGCAGACACGGAAAAAAATAGAGCATACTGGGGCTGAGCTGAGTTCTCTTCAGGAAAAGCTGTCAGGGATAATTGCTGCTGATATGGATGAAACGGAGCTGTCACGTAGGAAGGCCTCGCTTGATGCAGAGAAAACATCTGTCAATATGCGCATGGGGGAGATAAAGGCGGAGGTGGGACAGATCAATGAGCAGAGAAAGAAGATAGCGGGGAGTATTGAGGAGATTAACAGATCAAGCGTGTGCCCCCTATGCAAACAGGATATCACGCAGGAACACAGAAGCAAGATTGTGGCTGAATACAGCGGAGAGGACAGGGAACTGATGGGCAGGATACAGATGCTTTCATCAGAGAAGAAGAATCTTGATGACAGAAAAGCCGAAATTGAATCCTTAATCTCTGCGCTTTCTTCCGGCGATGTTCAGCGGCTGTTTTCTCTGAGGCGTGACCTAAGAGATCTGGAGGCTGAGATCAGGAACAGCGAGGCGACCCTAAGAAGGCACATGAATGATCATGAGGAGTATGAACAGTTGAATACGCGGTATCTGGAGGGAAAACAGAAGCTGCAGGAACTTGGAGAGCAGGAAAACCGCTATAACTCACTGGCATATGCCATCAAGAATTCCGGCAGATCAGATTTGGAGTCAAGGAAGGCAGGGCTGGAAAAAGATAATTCAATTATGTGCCGTGATCTTACTTCAATTTCTTCTTCACTTGGCTTTGATCCGGATGCAGGCACAGGGAAAATGTTGATGGCAAGCCTGGCGGCACAGCGTGAATCCATGAAGATCAGGGAACAGTTAACCGGACTGGAGGCAGATATACGGGCACAATACACACAGAAAGCCTCCATGGAAGCCGAGATAGCAGAGTTGCTGGAAACTCTGAAATCACGCCCCGATGCAGAAGAAAAACTCCGTGGAGCCCAGGATGCCTATGATATGGCACGCACAGAAATGGACAGGCAGCTCAAGGAAGTCTCAGAAGCAAATGGAAAGATTGGAGCCCTTAAGACCTCACTCATGGATCTCCAGGAGGCTGAGAAATCCTCTACGGAACGAGTAGTTAGGCTTGAAAAGATTCGCAGTGCGCTTTCATCCATTGATAAAATAAGGTATTGCTTTGACAGGGATGGAATCCAGAAAACAATACGAAAGGATTCAGCCGTGTTCATAACAAACATGATGAGGGAATATTCACTGGCCTTCAACCTTAACTTCGATGATGTCAGGGTTGAAGAGGATATGGGAATACAGGTATCACAGAACGGAAACATGGAAAGCGTTGACATGCTGAGCGGAGGTGAACGCACGGCACTTGCCATAGCACTTAGGCTTGCAATAGTGAAATATGTAAATGACAGTATAAAAACCATGGTTATGGATGAGCCCACAGTTTTCCTTGATGAAGACCGGAGGCAGAATCTCACCGATATTCTTCAATATACATTCAACGGGGAAGAAAACCCTATTCCGCAGATGATCATAGTTTCACACCATTCCGAGCTCCGGTCTGTTTCCAACAACGTATTCGAGGTTACAAAGCAGAATGGCAGATCCAGCGTTCAGCCAGTCGAATGATGTATGAACCAGGAAGGATAGCCGAAACAAAATTCCATTCAGGCTGCCGCCTGGGAAATACTTAAATATATTTCCTGTCAATTTGAGACAACAGGTAACAGCGGGGAGTCAGTTGAGTTGAAAATAAGTGCAGTAATACCTACAATTAACGAAGAGCACACAATAGGCGAAGTCATAGACGGCCTCCGCAGGCTGGGCGATGTTGAAATAATAGTTGTCGACACAAATTCCACTGACCGTACCAGGGAAATTGCAATGGAGAAGGGCGCGTTGGTAATAAGTGAGCCCCGGAAAGGCTATGGGAGGGCTTACAAAACAGGGCTTGAGAGGATCACAGGAGATGTGGTTGTCTGCATGGACGGCGATGGGACTTACCCCACAAACGTCGTAGGGCCACTAATAGACCTTCTCATATACGATGAGGTGGACTTCATTTCGTGTGACAGGATTACCCTCAGAACAAGCAAGAGTTACACTACGCTTCACTTTGTGGGAAACAGCATACTCACAAAGAGCATAGGCATTCTTTTCAAGACCAGCCTGAAGGATTCCCAGAGCGGGATGTGGATATTCAGGAGCGGAATCTACAGGCAGATGAGGAATCTAAGCAACGGAATGTCCTTCTCGCAGGACATAAAAATTGAGGCAATAAGGCTAGGTCAGTTCATAGAAGTGCCAATAAGATACGGAGTCAGGATAACAAAACCAAAGCTGAAAACCTGGCATGATGGCTTTTCAAACCTGTTCTATGTATTTGTCAAGAGGGTAAACGGCAACTCCTGACAGAAGCTCTGGCTGAAGGGAAGCCTCTTATACTGCTCCGGGTTATTTATCATATGGCTGATGGCACCCTCTCCTGGAAGCTCATGCTTTTTGGAATAGCGGCGATGATTTCTGCCTTTGCTTGGATTGCCGCAGCTATGCTGCTGAATCCCGGCTTCGATTTCTTCTCAGGAGCTCTGAGTCAGCTCGGATCCCCTGGATCAAATTTTCCATGGGTATATAATGCGGGGCTGATTTTCACGTCAGTGCTGCTGTTCATATTTGCCTGCGGCCTTCTGCTATGGTCACACAACAAGGTGGAATCCGCTGGCAGCTCCTTCTTCATGATCGCAGCGCTGTTCCTGGCGCTAATCGGCATTTACCACGGCGGGACATACCCTCATGATTTTGTGAGCCTGTGGTTCTTCGTCGTATCTGATCTGGCAATCATTGCATGGGGGGCGGGGATGACCATTGAAAGCAGGGCGCGTGGCGGATACATACTGTTACTTGCATCTGCAGCAACGGGCATCGCTTTCGGTGTAAGCTGGCCGTCAAGTGCAGAACTGGAAACCTTCGGTACCTGCGCCATCTCACTGTGGGTATTGCTGATGATAGGATTGAGGCGATCAGCGAGTACTCCATCATCTGTGCCACGCTGATTTCGGTCCAGGCAAAATTATTAGAACTCCCTTGGCAATTACTTTACATGGCCATCCTAAAGAGAAAGAATTCCAGGGAGGAAAGCGAAAAACCAGGAACGAGAAAATTCATAGATCTAAATGAATACAAATTTCCAGAGCTCAAGGATGAAAGCAGAGGAATGGTCAGAGTAGCAGAGATTTCAAGATTTGAGGACATAAGGAAGATCAGCCCGTTTATTTACGAAGGCAATATTCTTATTCTGGACTGCTCGCCGGTTTCAAGGGAGGAGTATCTCATGACCAGAATCAAGGAGGAGATCAAGAGGATAGTCAGGGATGTGAATGGAGATGTTGCCGGAGTTGGTTCCAACGGCACCTATTTCGTGGTAACGCCACCAGGGATTGCCATAGATCGGCAGAGGATAAGGGCCATCTGACGCACTTACGATGATAACGGCCGCTGCCCTGAGTTCATATATGGTTCCATATTTTTCTGGAACCTGATTAGGAAAATGCCGCCAATAAGCACCGCAAGCATTGCCACAAGGAAGTCCGCCGGGTATCCTAAAATGCCGGATATGAAGCCTGATGCCAGGCTTCCGCCTATCTGCCCTACTCCCAGAAATGAGTTATAATATCCTATTGCTTTGCCTCTGTTCTCCGGTATTGCAAGCTTTGATATTGACGTAACCCAGCTGATGCTTATGAAGCTCCAGAAGAAGCCCATTATTGAGTAGCACGCAACACCTATCCACAGGCTTCCGGAGATGTGAACCAGCCAGAGTCCAAGCACCGTGGAAAAGGCAAGGATGGAAACTCTCGAGAATATTGCCATGGACATGGTCTTCCCCAGGCCGGTTCTTTCTACCGTCTTTCCGCTGATCCTGAATGCAAGCAGTGAAGCAACATTGTTGAGCAGGTACATTATGAATATCTCGGTTTCAGTCCCTCCGAGCCTGTCTATGAGGAATACGGGAAACGGCACGAAAAAAAGCTGAAACCCGAACATGAGAATGCAGGTGTAGAAAATGTACATCCTTGTTCTCTGTGAAAGTTTCCTGCCTTTTCCCCTGCGGAGTGATATTATATGGATTACGTTGGTTGGAAAATACCGTATCCTCTCCACCATCCTGAATGATGCCACTCGGGCCAGCCTGCCACTGTCCCTGTCAAGTTTTGTTGCAGGTTCCGGCAGAAGGAATATGGCACTCACTGCCGCAGCAAGGTACACTATTGCGGAATAGAAATACAGAAATGGCAGAATTGATGGCCCCCCGTGTCCGAATATGTTAAGGATCAACGTGCCTGCTGCCAGGCCCACCACAAGGCCGATGTATGATATGGTATTGAAGCTGGACATGACGTTTGGCCATTTTTTCTCAACAGTACTCTCCAGTATGAGAAGGGTCGCAACAGGCGTGCTGGCCATTGCTATTATCTGGTAAATCACAAGAGTTGCAATATACATCCCTATGGTGTGTGTGATCAGTATTAGGAGCAGGGAAAGAAAAGAGCCTGCAAATCCAATTATTATGAAGACCTTCCTTTTCTTAAGGATATCGGAAAGATTCCCCCAGAAAATCAGTGCGGGCACACTGGCAGCTGATGAAAGAGAGGATATTATGCCAACGTAAACCACACTGTAATGAAGGTATATTACAACGAACAGAGGGATCAGAGGAGATGTGAGCCCTCCTGAAACATTGGATAGGAGGTAGCTTATGAACCATGCATGGCCGCTTGAAGAGAATTTCCTTGATCTTGTGCCCAGAATGATTTGATTCCCCTGCAGATTGTTCATTGCATCCCTTGCTCCCACAGGTAGTGTCTGACGATTTATATTTTTATTTGAATGTGAAATGTGCAATTTCGCATGGTTCCCCTAACCATGTTTATGGATAAGCATTAAGAGGCAATAACCCATGGAAGTTTCATGCCTGAAAAGTGTCTGGAAAAAATGGCTGCACATGGCCTTGAAATTCTGCTTGCGCTCAATTCCTCATCCTGCGGCATTCTGGATTCAGTGCACCGGCATCCAGCCAGGGTACAATCAAAAGCTGGTGCTTCCAAAGAAAAACGTATATCCAGGAGAGAAGGAGGCAATTCCCAGGATCAATAAAATAGTCGCTCGAATCATAAACTTCAGGCCTGATTTCTATACCCTGTTACTCCCGGCAAGCCTTTTAACCGGAAACAGCATGAGACCATATGGGCAACGGCGAGGCATTTGGATCGCCCGGGATCACCCCCCGGTGGACATCAAGCTCAAAGGACGGCGTAGGCACTGCGATTTCATCACACAGCAGGGTGTGGTTTACCCTGTCACATGGCATTGTAAATGAGGTATACTTTCCCAGAATAGATACCGCGAATCTGAGGGATCACCAGTTTCTTGTTGCAGGGGACGATTTCTTTGCTGAAGAGAGAAGGGACACAATACACCGCATTCGCCCCTACAGGCCGGGTGTACCAGCCTTTGTCATAGACAACTCAGCAAAGAACGGGAGATTCAGGATCACTAAAACTGTTTTCACTGATCCAGATGCAGATGTTCTTGTGGAGCACGTGAAATTTGTGCCATCTGGAAAACAGCCGGGAAAAATGAGGCTCTATTCCCTCCTGGCACCGCACATCGGCAACATGGGAAACGGCAATACCGCATGGATAGGCGATTACAAGGGTGTGCCCATGATGTACGCCATGAGAGGTTCCACATTCATGGCAGCCTGCATTGATGTTCCCCACAGAAGGATGAGCTGCGGTTTCTCTGGATTCTCTGATGGATGGCAGGATATCAGCAGGAACAGAAAGATGACGTGGGAATTTGATCGCGCTGACAATGGAAACGTGGCAATAACAGCAGAAGTGGAATTGCCGGAATCTGGAGAGTTTAATTTTTACCTCGCCTTCGGGAATACGGCTGATGAAGCTGCGCTTAAGGCAAGGAGCACAAGGATGAAAGATTACAGCGATGTGCTCAAGAGGTTTTCATCCCAGTGGATTGCCTATCACGCATATCTTGGAAAGCAGTATACAAAGGAGTGGAACAATGCTCTGGATGATAGAAGCATCACAGTGATAAAATCGCACCAGGCCAAGGATCAGTTCCCGGGAGCCCTTATTGCAAGCCTTTCCATCCCATGGGGAAACTCAAAGGGTGACAACGATATAGGGGGGTACCACCTGATCTGGCCGCGTGACATGGTGGAGGCGGCTGAGGCACAGATCGCAGTGGGCGACATTGATGGAGCAATATCCGCACTCCGGTTTTTGCTTGTGACACAGGAGAAAGATGGCCACTGGCAGCAGAATATGTGGCTTGACGGCGGAAGATACTGGGAGGGAATACAGATAGATGAGACTGCCTTTCCCGTGCTGCTTGCACACAAGCTCTGGAAGCTTGAGAAGATAGACATGCACAACGCCTGGCCGATGGTGAGGAAAGCCGCGGAATTTCTTGCTGGAAGTGGTCCCTGCACGCAGGAGGACAGATGGGAGGAGGACGGCGGTTACTCACCATTCACCATTGCCGTGGAGATTGCAGCCCTGCTGTCTGCAGCCGAATTCGCTGAATTCAACGGGGAAGCTGACACTGCATCGTTCCTCAGAGAAACCGCTGATTCAATTAACTCCAATATTGAAAGATGGACCTATGCCACGAACACTGACCTTTCCAGAAGGTTTGGTGTTGATGGATATTATGTAAGGATAGCCCCACCTGATCGTGGGATGCACTTTGCATCATCCGCCCTTCAGGGATATGTGCCCATTAAGAACAGGCCTGCCGGGCAGTCTGATGCCCCTGCAGAGGAAATTGTCAGTACTGATGCCATCGCACTTGTTAGATTTGGATTGAGATCACCGGATGATCCAAGGATTGTCAACACAGTAAAGGTCATTGATGGCATTCTCCGTACGGATACGCGTTCAGGACCGGTCTGGCACAGGTACAATTATGACGGCTACGGCGAGCACGATGACGGTGCCCCATTCGATGGCACAGGAAAAGGAAGAGGATGGCCGCTGCTTGTGGGAGAGCGTGCACATTATGAGCTTGCGGCGGGCCATCGCGAAGAGGCGGTGAAGCTCATGGCTGCAATGGAAAAGATGACCAGCAGCGGCGGAATGCTTCCGGAACAGATATGGGATGTTCAGGACATACCTTCCAGGGGCCTCTACAATGGCAAACCTTCCGGATCTGCCATGCCCCTGGTATGGGCGCATGCAGAGTACCTGAAGCTGGGAAGATCCATCCATGATGGCAGGATATACGACATGCCGGAAGTCACGAGGCTGCGCTACCTTGATGGCGGCCATCTCAGTACATTATCAATATGGGCGTTCAGCAATAAGTTCACCTGGCTGGAGAGAGGAAGGACGCTCAGAATACAGCTTCATTCACCGGCCACCATACACTGGTCCGGAGACGGCTGGAAAACAACCGCGGATCAGGATACAGACCATTCCTGCCTTGGCATCTTCTACACCGATCTCCCGACTGCAGGAATGAGGGCAGGGGACACCATAACATTCACATTCTTCTGGAAGGACAGCGCCTCATGGGAGGGCCGGGATTACAGTATCCGGATAGTTGCAGATAACACGACTGTCTGATGCATTTCAGCATTTCCCGGCTGTGATGGTATCATTGAATAGCTGGTAATATTCATCCCTGCATCCATAATATGCAGTGCTGAAGGTGCTGGGGTTTGGATTGTAGCCCTTCAGCCCTGTTCCGGTCTGCAGGTCCCAGTCATTTACCTGATTCCTGTCATAAGAAATGCAGAATTCGGCTGTACCCTCATAAGAGACAGGAACGCTTTTCACTGATTCCGGCTCGGTGCCCTGGAAGCCTCCCTCAAGCATTGACCAGTCCTGCCCCGGGTTCAGGGTAAATATAAAACATACAAGTTTTCTGGAGTTGAAATTCACAACACCGAGAGGAGGCGAATTCTGCTGGGAGCCTAGGTTGACAAGAGGATCATTCTTTCCCCACCTGATGTTGAAGTTTGGGTTTGCGAGGTATATTGGCCAGTATGCATTCCCAAAATAGTATCCTGACCTGAAGAGTATTATGCTCTGTACCCTTGCTGAGGGATTCCTGAATGTCCACATCACCGTGCCTGAGGACTTGTCATACCAGCTCCAGGTTACCTGCGCAAGGTTTTTCAGCTTAAGATTTCCTGAAACGATTAAATCTGCCATATGATATAAATACGCAATCACAGTATTATAATTTTGTTACAGCTCTGAAGCGCATCCGGCGATCAATGGACATGCTTAATAGTATTTCAGCCATGATCTGGCGACAATCATGGGATCACTGGACTGGATAAATGATGAGATAGAAACTATGAAAAGCGCAGGCAGATTTGTGCCCATTAAGGTTCTTGAAGGGCCCCAGGGGGCATGGGTCAGAATTTCCGGAAAGGATTTTCTCAACATGTGCTCCAACAACTACCTTGGGCTTGCCAATCACCCGGAGGTGAAGAAAGCTGCCATTGATGCAATTGAAGAATATGGAGTTGGGGCAGGGGCTGTGAGATCCATAGCAGGCACAAATGAGATAGATATAAGACTCGAAGAGAAAATTGCAAAGTTCAAGCATATGGAAGCTTCCCTTGTTTACCAGGGCGGGCTGCTTGCAAATACTGGCACCATACCTGCCATTGTCGGGAAGGAAGATCTTGTTTTTAGCGAAGAATTGAACCATGCCAGCATAATTGATGGAGTAAGGCTTAGTTCGGCCAGAAGGATTGTATACAGGCACATGGATATGGCAGACCTTGAGAAGAACCTCAGGGAAAATGCTGCTTCTTCATCCCGGAAGCTCATAATCACGGATGGAGTTTTCAGCATGGATGGGGATATTGCACCCGTCCCAGAGCTCGTAGAACTTGCCATCAAATACGGCGCAATGAGTTACGTTGATGATGCCCACGGAGAAGGTGTGCTGGGCGATCATGGGAGAGGAATCGCAGACTACTTCAAAGTGTCGGACAAAATTGACATAGAGATGGGGACATTCTCAAAGGCCATTGGTTCAATGGGCGGATTCGTGGCCGGCCCAGCATACCTGGTGGAATACCTAAAGAGAAAATCGAGGCCGTTCCTGTTCAGCAGCGGGCTCAACCCTGGCGATGCAGCAGCCGTGCTGAAATCAATTGAGATCCTTGAGAGAGATGACAGTCTGGTGAAGAAACTGTGGGACAATTCAGGCTACCTCAAGAAAAGCCTGACGGAAGCGGGATTTGACCTGGGGCACAGCAAGACGCCAATAACGCCTGTGATGGTGGGAAATGAGAAGAAAACCATCGAACTGAGCGAAAAGCTCTATGCGGCCCACAGGATATTTGCCTCTCCAATTGTCTATCCAACTGTTCCTGCCGGAACTGCCAGAATAAGGCTTATGCCCTCGGCGCTGCACAGCAGAAAAGACCTGGACTATGCCGTTGAAGCATTCACAAGTGCTGGCAGGGAACTTGGAATCATAAAATAATGCCATCCTCAGAAATTCAGGATAGCATAACCCTTTTTTATATATGAACTGATCAGCGGGCCAACTGGGAGAACATCCATGCCCATCTGCGTCAATCCCATTTCCAGGCCATGATCCCTTGCAATTGCAGAACACGCATAAGGCTTAACCCCCTGGCCCATGAGTTTTTCCAGCATCTGCTTTACCTCCGGGGCGTCGGATAGAATGAGCTCTTCACTCGGGCCAAAGAACACAACCTGGACATCCGGCAGCCATCCGTACTTAAGTGCGTTATATAACCAACAAAAATGATAACTATATAAAATATTGTAGTATAATATAATAACAATGAAAGCGAAAGATGTTTTAAATTTATTAGAGATATCCCGGAAGACCCTTCATGTATATGCCAAAGATGGCAGAATACGGTATACAGTAATGCCAAACAAAATGTATGATTACAACGATGAAGACGTTTACAAGATTTTGAATA
>JAJZAW010000047.1 GCA_021799185.1 Thermoplasmata archaeon | reverse complement strand
AACCTCTAAATTGATTTACGGAAATCAGCCTGGAAGGCAAAGGCTGTCAGGAAATGCTTTTCAACCCGGTAGCAAATCTGTATTTGAGGTAATTAAGATGTTTGGAAAGCTTAAGATGAAAGTGGACGAGATTGACATACAGAAGATAAAAGTCAGGACAGAACTTGCGGCCGGCTCTTACTGCGTGGATTAATTATTCCTGATTTTTATAAATTTATTTACCTCATCTTCAATTTCAAGTCTTTTTGTCAGTGATTTTATATAGGTCATTTTGTCATTTAATATATTATTAGGATAGTTGTAAAGTGTCATAAGCTTTAGATATACACTGAATGCCTCTGCTATCAGTGACGTCTGCCTTTTGACCTTGAAATTCTGGATCATTTTATCTATATCCCTTTCAGCCGCCCCCAGGTCCTTCGTGGCGATGTCATACGACATGTATGTCTGGTATGCCAATCCCAGCCCGTTTGTGTCGAAATTCCTCCTGAAGTATTCGAATGCCCTGTCAATATATTCGTAGGCATCACCCGGTCTTTTTGTGTAAATGTATATCATTGCGATATTGAGGCCGGATAGGTGCTGGACTCTTTCGTTGCCGGTTTTCTTGGCCAAATGATTTGCCTCAATTACAGATTCAATCGCCGCATCATATTCGCCCATAGCCAAAAGGACAGAAGATTCGTTCTGGTAACAGTACTGAAGGTGATGATCGTCGGACTGTGTTGTAAAAAATTTCATTGCCTCGTGATTCAGTGTGAAGAATTCCTTGATGTTTCCCTTCTTTGCCAGTGTGAACGCCTCGTTCATCTTCACCTGGTTCATCCCGGTTTCATCGCCGATCTCTTCGAAGAGAAGGAGTGCTTTCTCGAAGTATTGCATGGATGTTTCTGGATCACCTTTGTAGCCAAAATATGACCCAAGTCCAAGATGAGCTTTTGCCGAAGTTAAGATATCGTCCGCTTCTTCCGCATAATGAATGGATTTTTCAAAGTGGTTCCTGGCAAATTCAATATCCATTCGGTACAGGTTGATTGAACCATACAACTGGTGCGCTCTTCCCAGCAGCTTAGAATCCTTGTTCTTTGTACCCATGTCAATGAGGCTGGAACCCAGGTCAACTGCTCGATTAAAATTTCCGGCTTTCAGGAAATAATCAGCAAGAATGTATGTCTCCTCAGATAATCCCTCTTTGCCGGTGAGGTAATTCTCCAGATAGCCTCTTATGAGTTGAATGATCTTTTCATTGGCTTTCATGTATTCCTTTGTCAGCCCGTTCTCAAAAATATCAATCCCGAGCTTTGTGGGCTTAAGGCTTATTCTATCCCCTTCATCGTATGAAATATAGATCCAGTCCAGGTCCCTCATGAACTGAAGGATCGGCATTGATTTCTGGTCGCCGTATACATTGAAATCAAGATCTTCAAGCTTCTGAAACTCCTTGTCAGGGATCAGGTGCTTTGCCAGAAGTTTTATTCCAGCGGGCGCAGAAATATACATAGCAACGTGCATTAAAAGTTATGTGAATAAAAAGGTTGCTATAATTGAAAATTTAAAATGCGAAATTTTTCAGTTTGATCTGAGGATTTTACCCAGAACAAACTGAAGTATCCCTCCACTGGCCAGGTATTCCGCCTCCACGGGGGTATCAACCCGCAGGGTGACCTCAGTGCTTTTCCTGTCGTTTGAACCAGTTGCGTAATACCTGAATATGGCTTTTCCAAGCGGCTTTATTCCGTGATCAAAGATAACGTCCATTGGCTTGCTTAAGTCCACATGAAGGCTTGTGTAAGTTTCTCCCTGCCTGAACTGCAGTGGAACAATGCCCATCCCGACCAGGTTGCTCCTGTGAATCCTTTCGTAGCCTGTGGCAACCACTGCTTTAACTCCCAGGAGGAAGGGGCCCTTTGCGGCCCAATCCCTGGAGCTTCCAGTTCCGTACTGGTCACCGGCAAGCACGATCTCTGGAACCTTTTCCTTAATGTACTGCATGGCCACATCGAATACGCTGCTTTCCTTTCCGTCAGGGAAATGAACAGTGAAGCCTCCTTCTTTCTTCACCAGGAGATTCTTTATCCTGTTGTTTGCAAAAGTGCCTCTCATCATCACTTCATGATTGCCTCTCCTGGAACCATAGGAGTTGAAATCAACGGGGCCCACTCCACGCTCCACCAGATATCTTCCAGCAGGAGTATCTTTGCTGAATGATCCTGCAGGGGAAATGTGGTCGGTGGTGACAGAATCGCCCAGAACCAGAAGAGGTCGGGCATTCAGTATCTCACTGTATTTTATTTCCGCATCAGGGCTGAAGTTGTCGAAGAATGGCGGCTTTCTGATGTAAGTGCTTTTCTCATCCCATGTATAAGTTTTTCCAGATGGCGCTTCCATGGCTTTCCATTTCGGGTTGTATTCATCAAGGTTACTGTACTTTTCGACGAACATTTCCCTGCTTATGGACCCTTTCATTGCGGCGAGTATCTCTTCTGAAGTTGGCCAGATATCCTTCAGGAAAACAGGTTTTCCATTGGTTCCTATTCCCAGGGGTTCACTGTCCAGATCTATTGTAACTTTGCCGGCAAGGGCGAATGCTACAACCAGTGGAGGGGACATGAGATAATTCGCCTTCACGTTCCTGTGAATCCTTGCCTCAAAGTTCCTGTTGCCGGAAAGGACTGCAGCAGTACTCATGTTCTCGCTGACAATGGCGTGTTCAATACTTTCATTCAGAGGCCCGCTGTTTCCAATGCAGGTCGTGCATCCAAATCCCACAAGCTCAAAGCCCAGCTTGTCAAGATATTCCTGCAATCCGGCTTTATTCAGGTATTCAGATACTACTCTTGATCCTGGAGCCAAACTGGTCTTAACTTTCGGGTTCACCCTGAGGCCTTTCTGGACGGCTTTCTTTGCCAGAAGCCCAGCACCAAGCATTACATATGGGTTACTGGTGTTGGTGCAGCTTGTGATTGCAGCAATAACCACATCCCCCTCTGTCAGTGTTTCGTCTTTTCCGCTGATCTTTACAGGTGCCGATTTCAGTACCACCTGCTTCTGGGATCTGCCCCCTGTCTCCATGGCAGAGCCGCTCTGCTCCATGAATGCGAGGAAATTATCCCCTATTTTACCTAGATCAGTTCTCTGCTGTGGAAGGCTTGGGCCGGAAACACTGGGTTTCACCGTGCCGAGATCAAGCTCTATTACCCGCGAATATTCAACACCGTTCTGGGCCCCGAAGAGCCCCTGTGCCTTGAAGTACTTCTCTATGAGATCAACCTGATCTATGTCCCTACCGGTGAGCTTCAGGTACTCTATGGACTGCTCATCCACAGGGAACATCGCCACTGTGGCACCGTATTCCGGGCACATGTTTGAGATGGTAGCCCTGTCAGGTATTGTAAGTGATTTTATACCGTCTCCGAAGAATTCCAGAAATTTGTCAACAACCTTATTCTTCCTGAGGAGTTCTGTTATTGTGAGAACCATATCAGTTGAAGTCACTCCCGGCCTGAGTTTTCCAGTCAGTTTTACACCTATGACCTCAGGCGTCTTGAATGTGACAGGCTGGTCAAGCATGGCTGCTTCAGCCTCTATTCCACCAACTCCCCATCCAACAACTCCAAGCCCATCTATCATTGTAGTATGCGAATCGGTTCCAACCAGTGTGTCAGGATATGCCCAGAGATCATTTCCAGATTTTCTGGTCATTACAACCTTTGCCAGGTATTCAAGGTTGACCTGATGAACTATGCCAACTGAAGGCGGCACTATACGCATGTTCTGAAATGCCTTCTGCGCCCATTTGAGAAACCTGTACCTTTCCCCATTTCTCTCAAATTCCTTGTCAACGTTCTCCTGAAGCGCATTGGGCTCACCATAGAAATCCACCTGTACTGAATGGTCAATGACAAGATCAACAGGAACCTGTGGATTTATTATCTCAGGATTTTTGCCGGCAGCTTTGGCAGCATCACGCATTGCCGCGAGATCGACAACCGCAGGGACCCCTGTGAAATCCTGCATGACAACACGGGCAACCTTAAAGGGAATCTCACTGTCCGAGGGTTTCGCAGCATTCCAGTTCAGGAGGTTTTCCACATCATTCTCAGTAACGGTCTTGCCATCTATATTCCTTATGAGTGATTCAAGTATGATCCTCACAGGGTACGGAAGCCGTGAAATTCTGTATCCGTCCTTTTCGAGCTCCTTAAGTGAATAAAATTTGTATTCCTTTCCACCAGCTCTTAAAACCGATATCTTCTGAAATTTAGAACCCATGAATATCTATTGATAATTCATTCGCTCTAATTATGATTTTCCAGTAGTCTCAGACTTTTCTCTGAAAATATTTTCACAGAAAAATTATAATGTTTGATAATGCCCCACATCTGTTAAGAGGCCAGGGTTTAAATGCCCTAGAGAGCACAATATCAAATTCCCTGATATGTTTAAGTACCATCCCGGTGATTCGGTATTATGGCATCAAAAATAAAGAACATAGAGGTTCTGGAACTTGGAGAAAAGGGAAGGGAGGTTTCATCCCCATGGAGTTCAACAATACTGCTTGTGAAGCTAACATCGGATGATGGGCTTGTGGGCTTTGGCGAAGCTCCAACGACCCTGATGACGCTGCCGGTGAAGGAAAGCATGGAAGAGGTCAGGAGAGTATTCCAGAACGCGGATTTTTTCAACGTGGAGAAAAATATTAAGGAATTTTACAGGCACTCATTTTATCTATCAAAGTCCATGGAGGCAACCTCTGCCCTCAGTGCATTCGAGATAGCCAGCTGGGACCTGATAGGAAAGGCCGTTGGCAGTCCAGTTTACAAACTTCTTGGTGGAGAATTCAATCAGGATCTGAGGGCATATGCCAACGGTTGGTATTCAAATTGTGTAACACCGGAGGATTTTGTCAGGAAAGCAAAGGAAGTACATGCCAAGGGCTTTGATGCTTTCAAGTTTGATCCCTTCGGAGACAACTATGACAAACTATCCAGAGAAGGCCTCAAGAACGCTGTAAACATAGTTTCAGCACTCAGGGATGAGTTCGGCGACGCTGTTGATCTGCTTATTGAATACCATGGAAGGTTTTCAACAAGGGCTGCCATAGATGCAGGAACTGCCCTGGATGAGTTTAATCCTCTGTTCATGGAGGAACCGGTCCATCCCGAACTGGAAGTTGGCCTGGCTGAACTGAAGAGATACGTAAGAACTCCCATTGCCCTTGGAGAGCGCCTTCTTAACAAGACTGATTTTGCCAGATACATATCCGAAGGGCTGGTTGATATCATACAGCCTGATCTGACAAACTCCCTGGGTATTCTGGAAAACAAGAAAACCGCCGCAATTGCAGAGGCATTCGGCACTCCTGTTGCGTTCCACAATGCATTCGGGCCCATACAGACAGCCGCTACCCTTAATGTTGACAAGACGCTTCCCAATTTCCTCATACAGGAAAGCTTTGAGGCATTCTGGCCTGACTGGAAGCGAAATCTTGTTAAGGTGGGCTATAAACTGGAGAACGGCAAATTTACGCTTTCCGGGAAACCTGGACTTGGCATAGAGGTCAATGAAAAAATACTTGAATCCAATAAAGTTGATGGAATGGAACCCTTTGATCCGGTTGAGCCCCCATGGGTTGTATCTGGAACATACAGGAAAGCCAGTGCTTAATCCAGAATTCCAGGATGGCTTGGCCGCAAGCCGGCCGTTAAATAACAGGATTGCAATAGGCTTGGCACTGGCCAATTATCATTCCGGGTCTTTGGAATCGCAAGAGAAATGATATATGCAGGGAGAGGAAAGGGGACAACAGGAACAGGGCAGAGAAGAACTGCTGAATCTGCGGGCTAGGCTCAGGGAACAGATAGAGCAGTCTTCCAGGCTGCTTGCTGAGGTTGAAAGGTCTCTCAATTCCAGCCAAGCGCCCGGGGCAGCTCAGCATGTGGCTAACTCTGCAGGCACGTCAGTGAGTTCCAGGGCTGCAACCGGCATCTCAAAGCTCGACGATCTCCTTCGCGGTGGATATCCGGCACCCTCAAATGTTGTTTTGAATGGCCCGCCTTTCAGCTCAAAGGAAATCTTTGCGTCCCGGTTCATAGTAGAATCCATTGCGGAAAATTATCCAACCATAGTTTTAACGCTTGACAGGGAGCCCTCATCCATTGTATCAGCACTTGGCGATCCTGCAACGGTTGATCAGTGGCAGAAGTCTGGGCTGTTAACAGTCATAGATGCATATTCAAGGTTTGTGCAGGTTGAACCCATGGATGCCTCCGCAGTTGTCATAGACGGGAGCTCAAACATAAGTAACTTTATGAAGAGCATTGACCAGGTATGCAGCAGGGTAGCTTCACAAATGGGGAAATACAGGATGGTGGTTTACTCCCTGACGGGACTCATGACTCAAACAGATGAAAAAACATTCATAAGGTCCCTCCAGCACCTTTCACAGAGAAGGAAGGCAGAAGGAGCCGTTTCCCTCTACCTGCTTGAAGATGGCATCTTTGAGAGGAAAATTTACGAGAACGTAAATTATTTCATGGATATTTCTGTGGAGTTTCGCAATGAGACCACCACAGAATACCTCAGGGTCAGGGGGCTCCCATCGGCGAGAACAAGAGAATGGGTCGAAATAATCAGAAATGATGGATCGGTGGATCTGGGCTCATTTGACCTTAAAAGGGTAAAATAAGGGCAAATTTTATGCTTCAGTAGAACGCTACTGCCAGTATTATCACTATCATGAATGCAATTATCATATAGATCATGTACCAGGCTATGGAGCTGTTCATGAATTTCCTTGTTGCTATCATGCACATTCTCCTGTATCCCCTGCCAAATGAGTTCATTGCAAACCAGAATACATCTATTACGGAAACGGGCTGGTTATCATTTCCCATTCTTGTCCTCAGCACTCTCCGCAGCATCAGTCTGATGTTATTTGCGTAAGCGAATGATGTATATTCACTGGAGACAGATCTTCCGCTGTTCCAGACGTCGGCTGTTCTGGTTTTTGGCCTCCTGAAAACAGCGAAGGCCGCAAGCGAAAGGGCTGTTATGAGGGCTATGACATAATCAGGTGAAAGCAGCCCGAAGTCGGCTGTGGAAAACCTGGATTCTATGGTAAAGCCGTTGAATACCAGCACTGATGGGATGCCTCCCCGGAATATTGCCGGAACAAACAGTACTGAAATTATAAAAAGTATGAGTATTGCAGCTCCCACGCTGAATACGGTTACGGTTTCTACCTTGCTGGCAGGCCCTTTCCTTGCTCTGAATAAGGCTGAAAACGATAGAATCTTCATCATAGCCCCGGTGGCCATGCCCTCTGAAATCGCAATGATGGATCCCACTATTATGGATACTATGCCGATATACCCTCCCAGGTATGCCTGCATGAAGAAAGATTCAAGAAGCATCCAGACAGCAAGCCCCCCGATTGCAGGAAAGAGCCCAGAAAGTGACATGGTTGAAAGCAGCGTCCCTACGCGCATCCATCTGTCTTCAGGTGCTCTTGCCTCCCCGAAATACTCGCCCTTCGTGCTTCCAATGGAAAGGAAAAGACCGGTTTTGGACACAGCGTGGGAAAGTGCAAATATAATTATCGTGACCAGAACAAACTCCTGGAGAATGGCACTGCCGGTGACAAGATAGAGTCCGAAGGCAGCCAGAATCGCAGCCTGGTTCTCTATTGTGCTGAATCCACCCAGCATCTTCATGTTCTCAGATATATAGGCATATATTGATGCAAACAGAATGGAAATGCTTCCTATGATCAGGAAGAGGATTCCTATATAGACCAGTGCAGGGCTGGCAGCGGTAAGGAATATCATCCTTGTAATGAGAAAGACTCCCATAAGCGTCATCGTGGCGCTGAAAACAGCAGACGCATTGGCAGGCGCATTTCCATGGGCTATTGGCAGCCACTCGCTTATCATGAATGGGGACATACCCATCTTGATCAGTGCACCGAAGGATATGAGAAGGAGCGGCACAAAGGTGGCCAGATGTATAAAGCCAAAGGTGGAATTCCCTGAGACAACAAAGGAGAAAATGGCACCCGCAATGATAAGGACAGTGCTGAACTCGCTGAATGTCATGAATGTGAATGCAGGGCCTTTCTGTGACTTGTTTAGGGCCACAATGGCATACGACGGGACAGACATTATTTCCCAGCCGGCTATGAGGGCGAGATAGTTGTTTGAAACAAGTATTATGGACATCCCCAGCACGGTAAGCGACATCAGCGACGCCAGCCACTTCCCATATCTTTCACCATAGGATAGCGAATATATTCCGGCAAATACCCATACAATTCCGGCTATGATGGAATAATAGGAAAGATAGTCTCCATACACAAACTGGGTAGCTGCAAATACAATGGATGATGCTGCCAGCATCAGGTAGGAGGCTTTCCTGTGAAACAGTCCAAGAAGGGCTGCAATACTGAAAAGCGCAGGGCCAAGGTAAGGAAGCATGTTCAATCAGCCTCCCGGTTGCCTGATCCTGAATCTCTTCGCATGTTGCTGCCACCTCTTGCCGCATTTATTGCGGATAGAATTGTGTAAGGTGAAGGAGGGCATCCTGCAATTTCAACATGATACTTCTCCCTGTCCAGGGGAGCGTTTCCTATTATGCCGCCAGTAACGGCGCAGGCTCCAAGCGCGATTACAAGCTTTGGTTCAGGCATTGCTTCATAAGCCCTGTCCAGTGCCTCCTTCATTCCCTGAGTCATGACACCCATTATGATTATTGCGTCCGCATGGCGGGGAGTATTCACCATGAATATGCCAAGGCGGTTGGCGTCGTACTGCGGTGCAAAGATGCTGAGAAACTCCATGTTGCATGATCCACATGCACCGGAATCAAGGGGGAACAAATGAAACGACTTCAGGAACGTATCCTCTGTCTTTTTCACGGTGAATATGTCCTGGTCTCCGGTCGGCTGGTAATCCGGCACGCATCTGCGGCAGAATATGCATTTCTCCTTAATCCAGCCCTCGGGAGTTATTGCATCTACGGGGCAGTTGCCTCCGTTGCTTCCGGAAAGGCGTGAAGGCCACTGCGGTGCAGCGGCTGGGTCAGTGGAGGGATACCTTTCAGTCTTTATCCCCTTTCTCACGCCATTAAGGAACCACAGGCTGCTCACTGTATCACCACCGCAAGTTCAGAAATCCAGATGCCAAAACTTTCCCAGTTGAAGTGATAATCCGTGAATATGTTTCCAGCCATGGACTTCCGGAATGCCTCAATGTTCAGAAGAGATGGCGATGACATCTGAATATCTTCAATTCTGCCGTCAGTGATTCTTACGTAATAGAACAGATCCCCCTGGGGGCTCTCAACCCTTGCTGCGCCTTCTCCACTTGCTCCGGCAGTATCTGTTGCGGAGGAGTTCCCGCTGTGCTCCAGGGCCTCAGAAATCATGTCAGTGGAGGCAAGTATTTCTTGGCTCCTCACATAAAATCTTCCGAATGCATCTGGCTCATCGAAAATGAAGGGCTTGAATCCAAGATCGGCGTATGGCATGTGCATCTCTTCCAGCCTTGCATCAACATTCCTGCCAGCAGCCCTTGCCGCAGGGCCAAGCAGGTCCCCTTCATTGATGTTGCCATTGTTCTGCAGCCTGTTCAGAAATATCTTGGATTCCAGAAGGGCATTGAAAATTTCCCCAAATTCTCTCTTCACACTGCTGATCATGGTCTCAATCCCTGATTTGCTGATCTGGCAGCCACCTATGGATGAAGCCGAGAAGAAGTATCTGTGCCCTGCAAGCCGTGATATGATCCTTGCAACGTTTTCTCTCAGGTATGATATCTGGTTCTGGGGTACGCCAAAACCTGCCGGTTCGCACACACGCTTAACAACCTCCAGATTGCTTCTTATCCTCTCAAGTTCAAGCATGATGAGCCTCGAATACCATACCCTGTCCGGCACATCTATATCAAGGGCATCTTCAACTGCCATTTCGAATGCCAAAGCGTTTGATGCTGCATGAAATCCATTGATTCTCTCCACCATCAGAAGAGCGTCCTGGGGTGCAAGCCCTCTAATTTTAAGCGGCCTTGTCTTCACATAGGGGTCGACCCCCACATGTTTAATCAGTTCCCCGGGAGTATGAAGATCAAAGGCAACAGATTCAATAAGCCCGCCAGTGGCAGGGCCATATGCAAAGGTGAACTCTCCAGGAAGATTCTGGTATGATTCTGCCCCTATTTCATGCCTGTGCTCAGATATGACATTTTCATATGCTGCGTACTTTTCAGTATTCCCTATGAATCTGCCTTCAGGATTTCCAAATCTATAATATCTCAATGTACACCACCAGATAGAAAACTCCTATGAAGAGCGGGAGAACTGCAGAGAGCAGGGAAAGTGCCGGCATAAGCCGATCATTTTCCACATTAGGCTTGTTGCCACTGAATATCATCCCAGTAACGTTATAGTTCATGGAAATGAAGGCAGTGGCTAGGAATATGATCACAATGATAAACTGTGCATACATGTGCAGCGAAAGCACATCCGCAAGGATCAGGAACTCCCCGAAAAAAGTGCCAAAGGGTGGCGCGCCGGTTACGGCCAGGGATGACATAATCATGGATGCCGATGTATATGGCATGGAAGTGGCCATTCCGCTGATCTCTGCAATCTTCTTCTTTCCGGTAAACCTCAGCACGTTTCCAGAGGAATAGAATGCCCCCGCTTTCCCGAAGCTGTGTGAAAGAAGGAGCAATAAAGCTCCAGTAAGGCCGAGCGGCCCTCCTGCAGCGAACCCGAGAAGGGCAAGGTTCATGTTCTCCATGGTCGAATAAGCAAACATTCTCTTGTACCTGACCTGATAGCCAATGAATATTGATGCTGCAACTATTGATATAACAGCAAACCAGACATACAGCTGTCTCACGGGCTCTATTTCATAAACCCTGTAGAGAACATAGAGTGCAGTTGGAAGGAGCACTCCGGAAAACATGGCACTAACAGGGGACGGGGCCTCGCTGTGTGCATCCGGAAGCCATGTGTGGACAGGGAAAACACCCACCTTTGTCCCGAAGCCTATGAGCGCCAGCGAAACAGCGAGAACCATCACTCTGGAATGCACGTTGGAGGCTATGGCAGCTGAAACTGAAAGAGTGCCTAAGGTGTAATATATCAGTATAATGGAAATGAAGGCGAATGTGACACCTGCAGATACTATGACTATGTATCTCCATGTTGCCTCAAGGGAAGTTTCTGTTTTCTCTGTGATGAGCAGAAGTGCTGATGAAATTGTAGTGGCCTCTATGCCAACCCACATGAGGCCGTAGTTATTTACTTCCAGGGAGAACAGCATGGATACGGTGAACAAATTCAGGAGAAGATAGTAGGTGGGCTCGCTGATGCCCATTTCCTCAACACCCTTCAGATATCTGGCGGAATATATGGTTGACATGAGATATACCGCCAGCACCATTATTATGAATACCATGGTAGAATTCTGTACGAAGAAGAAACCTACCTGGGGGCGGGCAAAATACATTGCACCGGCAACAGCCAGGTCAACAGCTCCCCCTATGGCGGAAGCCTGCCTGATTCCGGACCTGTACAGGATCCCGGCTACTCCAGGAATAATTATTACGAGAACTGCCAGAATATCTCCGATCATCATCCTCTCAGCTCCTCTACAGGTTCATGGGTGAATTTCTCAAGTACAACTATTGATGATATTACCACAAGGGCCAGCACATCAAGAAAAACGCTTGCTTCAATTATAATTGGTATTGGAAGAAGGAACATTGCAAAGAGAACCAGGGAATTCTCCTCCTCAACGTAACCTATAATCTGTGTGAAGGTTGTCCTGCGCGATGCTATGAGGAAAAGCCCCTGGAAGAAAAGCGTGAGCGGGAAAACAAGCACTGCAGAATTCCCAGAATTTCCAAGGAATGAATGCAGGACTATTCCTGAAAAGGCTATTGAATATATTATGAACACTGAAATGACTATGAATATCAGATCAAGCAGGAAGAGGTAAGAGAGGCTTACTTTCCTCTCATACAGGTACACTTTCTGCCTTGGTATCCTCTTCTGGAGGAAGTAATTTACCAGAAAAGCTCTGAGTACAATTATGAGAACACCCAGAATGAAAAAATCATAGGATTTCTCCTCCCAGCCTATTATGAACGCAACCACAGCAATCAATACAGACTGGACGGACTGTCCCCTGATCATTGAAACAATAAATTCCTGCCCCTGAACATAAAATGCTGAAATTGCAATAAGGCTGGAAATAAGGTAAACAACCGTGTCAATATTATTCATGGTATCACCTCAGCAAAGATGAGGAAAAGTATGGAAAAGGTAAAAGCTGTGGCAAGGTAGTCCATGACCCTGAAAAGCCTCAGCTTGGCCAGGGTTGTTTCCACAACCAGGACGATCAGAATCAGGAGCAGCCATTTTGCTATC
>JAJZAW010000046.1 GCA_021799185.1 Thermoplasmata archaeon | reverse complement strand
TGTCCGTCTGGTCCTGCCCTCCTCCCATGGATTTAGGCCGGTCTCCCTCCCTAACCATCTCAATTCCCATGATGAGCAGGATCAATCCCCCTGCTATCTCAAGCGCTTCTATGGATATGCCGAAAAAGCTAAGGATATAGGATCCAAGGACAGCAAAGAAAAGCAGAATGAGTCCTCCGTAGACCACGGCGTCATTCGTTATGGTCCTCCTGGTTTTAGTGTCTGTTGTTCCTGTCATTGCCACGAAGAGAACAAGCGATCCGAAGGGATCAATGACAACGAACAGCCTGACAAATATGCTTATGAAGTCCAATACAGGTGAGCTCAACATAGGAGTTATTGCGGGTAGCTCATTAACTTAATGATACATGGCAACCCATGTCCCGGCAACTATCGATTTCCTTCAAATTTTTCAGGGATCAAAGATTTTTATCTGCATTCCCCCTACTCCGCATATGAAAGTAATGATACTGGGAATTGACGGCTACATAGGCTGGCCCCTGGCCCTCCGGGAAATTGAGAAGGGAAATGAGGTTTCTGGAATTGATAACTTTTTCACCAGAAGACGTGTCAGGGAGGTTCATTCTGATTCCGTGATACCGATTTCTACCATGCAGAAGAGGATATCGGCAGTGAAGGAGAAAACCGGTGCAAGAATCAACTTCTACAGGGGTGATGTCGCAAATCATGCTGTTGTGATTGATGCTGTGAAGAAAGAGAAACCAGATGTGGTGGTGCATCTTGCTGAACAGAGATCTGCACCATATTCTATGATAGGGCTCAGGCAGGCAACCCAGACCATGGTGAAGAATATAGTCAGCACACTGAACCTGATATATGCCATAAAGGACGTGGTTCCACATGCTCATATCTTGAAACTTGGCACCATGGGTGAATACGGAACCCCAAACATTGACATCCCCGAAGGTTTTTTTGAGGTTCAGTACAATGGAAGAAAGGATTACATGCCATTTCCAAAGCAGGCAGGATCGTGGTATCACTGGACCAAGGTTCACGATTCAAATAACCTCATGTTTGCAAACAAGGTATGGCATCTTGGAATCACTGATGTCATGCAGGGTGTTGTATATGGAACAAGGACAACCGAGATTAACCGGACAGGCCTTCGCACAAGGTTTGACATAGACGAGGTATGGGGCACTGCCCTGAACAGATTCTGTGCCCAGGCAGTTACGGGTCTGCCCATAACTCCATACGGAAAGGGCGGGCAGACCAGAGGTTTTCTGTCGCTTGAGGATAGTATTTCATGCCTTGATCTTTCAATATCAAAACCTCCCGCAGAAGGGGAATACAGGGTATTCAACCAGTTTGACGAGCATTATTCTGTCATGCAGCTTGCCCAGATGGTGAAGGAGGTCTTCGAACATGATACTGGCAAAGAGGCAGTCATAAGGAATGTGCCAAATCCAAGGGTAGAGGCAGAGGAACACTATTATAATCCGGAGCACAGAAAGCTTGCGGAAATGGGATACAGGCGCTCAAGGGAACTGAAAGAGGAGATATCCATAATGCTGGAGGACCTTGCAGCCCACAGACCTCGGATAGAATCTCTGATTGATGTCATCAGCCCACATACGGTATGGAAATCAAGTGGCATCAATTGACATTGCCACGGCTTCTTCCCAGGGTTTCCGAGAGGACACGGACATAGTCATCAACTCTTCCTACGCTGACCCAGTCATCGTGCTTTACCACCTTTGCGAAGGTTGGGGTCCCTTCCCTGATCATGGCGTTTATGGCAGGGGTCAGTTCCACATTGTCAGAAGTATCGGCAGAAAGATGAGTAAATATTCCAGGTTCAAGTATGTAGAAGGCGCATAGAGCATAATCCGAGGGGGGATTTGCCGATTTTTCAACAACCTCTCTGACGACGAGCTGTGTCCCCTCCCGATCTATCCTGGCAGTCCCATAGTTCTCCGGGTTCTTCACCCTTCTCACAGTAAGAACGTTGCCGGCTGTTTTCTGCCTGATGCAGTCAGACTGCGTCTTTTCGTCCAGCAGGATTCCATCTCCAGCGTTCAGGGCAAATCTCTGGTTGCCTATAAAATCTCTGCCGGCAAGGACAGCATCTCCGAATCCTTTCCGGGATTCCTGGTGCAGAATGGTGGCTTCTGGAAATTCACGCGAAATATAGGAATGTGTCTGGTCATCGGATGGTTCCAGAACCACTGCCACATCACTTATTCCCATACTGTGAAAACGTGTAATGATCACATCAAGCATAGGGCGCAGAACTATACGGCCCTCCCTCATGTCGTATACGGGAAGCATCTCCTTGCGAAGTTTTCCATCCAGCCCGGATCTGAGGCCTTTTCCTGCTGCAGTGATAAGTGCTTTCATGTGATCAAGTGGTTATATCATCCTTTCTTAACTATTATTGTACAGACGTCACCATCAGCATGGTCATGGCCGTGCACTTTGTGATCGTATTGCACCGGTATTCATTCATGGGCGGGCGACCTGATTGCAGTATGGGGAGAACTGTGATTTATGCCAGAAGGAAACGAATATATGTTGGGGAAACGATTACCAACAAATGCCCAGATATGCAGGTAATTTTTTCACGCTGGATAGCTTCGATCTCAGGGGCAGGCACGTTTACCTGAGGCTCGATGTAAACTCGCCCATAAACCCGATTGATGGCAACATAATGAGTTCGGCCAGATTCGAATCCCATCTGGACACGCTCAGAGACCTCTCGGAATCCATGGTGGTCCTGGTTGCCCATCAGAGCCGTCCTGGAAAGAACGATTTCACCTCTCTGAACAGACATGCTGAAAAACTTGAGCGTATCCTCGGCAGGCCGGTGGAGTTCATAGATTCACTCTTCGGGAAGGAAGCCAGGAACAGAATAAGGAAAATGAAGCCAGGGGACATCATAATGCTGGAGAATACACGGTTTTACAGTGAAGAGGTGGACATTGATGCCGGAGACATAGACGCCGTGGAATCCACCCACATAGTAAAGAACCTTGTGGACCTTTTTGATTATTTTGTTATAGACGCATTTCCAGCGATTCACAGGGCTCAAACATCACTCGTAGGATTCCGGAGGCTTAAGCCAAATCTGGCAGGAAGGCTCATTGAAAGAGAAGTCTCAATGATTGACAGGTTCCGGGACAGCAGGGATGGTCCAAAAATTGCCATCCTCGCTGGTGCGAAGATTGACGACAGCATACAGGTTAGCAGCAATTTTTTGAGGGACGGCACCGTGGACAGCATTCTTGTTGGAGGAGTGGTTGCAAATGCCTTCCTTTGGGCCAGCGGTTTTGACATCGGACGCAAAAACCGTGAATTTATAGAAAAGAATAACAAGGATCACAAAAAACTCATTGAAACCTGCACCAAGCTCCTAAAGGAATACCCCGGGAAGGTAATCATGCCTCAAGATTTTGTGTTGAATCCAATGGGCAGGCTCTTCAGCATTAATGATCACATACCAGATGATCAGCTGATTGCCGACATAGGTCTTGAATCAATCGCAAGGTTTTCATCAATAATATCCGGAGCAAGAGGCATTTTTCTTAATGGCCCCATGGGAATGTACGAAATAGAGGAATATTCTGTTGGAACCAGGGAAATCCTTGAGGCCGTGGCAAATTCTGACGCCCTGACCATAGCTGGAGGAGGGCATACACTGAGCGCACTGGAGAAACTCAACCTGATGGGAAGGATAACGCACGCTTCAACCGGGGGTGGGGCCCTCATAAGTTATTTATCCGGTGACCCAATGCCTGTACTGGAATCACTGGTGGAAAGCAGAAAGATTTTTGGGGTGAAAGATGATGGAAAACAATAATGGTGTAGGGATATCCGAAGAGCTTGATTACCTGAAATCCCTGATTGATTCCATAGACAATCAACTTTCTGTTCTTGTGAGGGGCATGGATGAATACAACCGTGCACTCGTGGTGCTGAAGGAAAACTACCTCAAGGATTCAAAGGATGTAAAGATCGGTATAGGGGCAGGCATATACATGAAAGCCGATCTGCACAACGAAGAGAAGCTGTTTGTGCCCATTGGTTCAGATCTCTATATTGAGGAGGATTCCAGCGTTACCCTGGGCAGGCTTGACAGAAATATTAAGGAAATACAGGATTCGGTTCAGAACATACAGCAGAGGCGTACCGAAATTTCAGACAGGTACAACTCACTGGTTGCTGCAGTTCAGAGCCAGATGGGCAGAACCAAAGGATAGGCACCATGTTCGAGAATTTCAGGAAAAAACTATCGGGCCTTTTTAAAGGATCAGCGGCCGGTGAAGAGGTTCTCAGGAAAGAAGACATTGAAGGTTCTGTCAGGGATATACTTCTTGAATCGGATGTCTCCCTGGAAACATCGGAACGGATCATAGCGGATCTTGATAACTTCATGGAACGCCCTGGAAGAAAGGTAAGCCAGGCTGGCCTCAGGGAGGCACTGAGAAAATCAATCAGAAAAATACTGGATGAGAACTCAACCGGCGCTGATATACTCAACCCTGGAAAGAAACCTTTTGTAGTACTGTTCCTGGGAATAAATGGCACTGGAAAAACCACAACAGTTGCAAAGATAGCGAACTACCTCAAGAAGAATGGAAAGCGTGTTGTGGTGGCAGCTGGAGATACATTCAGGGCAGGCGCCATAGAGCAGCTGAGTTCCCTATGCCAGGATATCGGGGTAGATCTCATAAAACACGACGCAGGAAGCGATCCGGCAGCGGTTGCGTTTGATGCCATTGATCATGCTAGGGCCCGGAACCTTGACTACGTGTTGATCGATTCCGCTGGCAGGATGCAGACAAATAAGAATCTCCTGGAGGAAATGAAGAAGATGAAGAGGGTGGCAAAGCCTGATCTCACTGTTCTTGTGCTGGATGCAATGATAGGACAGGACGCGGTGTCTCAGGCAGAAACCTTCATGAAGGAGACATCATTCGATAGCGTTGTTCTTACAAAGCTCGATACCGATGCAAGAGGGGGGGCTATAATAACCATTGCCGACCAGCTTCGCAAACCGGTGCTGTTCCTTGGAGTGGGCCAGGGAATGGATGATATAATGGAGTTCTCAACAGACTGGTACGTTGATAGGATACTTCCCACATAAGAAGCGCAATATGCTGTTATTCTTCACGCCGTTTAATGATCTGGCGGTTTCTGGTTGTTATCCGAGCTTTTTGCGTCTCCAGATACGTCCATTGAAGCGACGTACTTCTCACGGCCTGAATCGCGACTCTTCTGTGAGAGCGGCTTGATGTCGAATTTTATTCCTATCCTGGTGTTGATAATCTCAAGATTCTTTCTGACCATCTGGGAGAATTTTGTCAGGTCTTTCATGAAATCTTCTTGATCATTGGATGTAGCAGCTATGGGAACCGGAGACTCCTCCACCCGATCGCCCTGCACAGCGGGAGTGTTTCCTTTTTCCGATTGCGTCTCTGCTGTCGGAGCATCTCTCCTTCGATGCGTTCTGCCCTGCGTGAATGTCACTATCCACAGCGCTATGGCTATTATTGAGAAGATAAGCGCAGCCAGTGTGAAAGGATTCATTGTCAGACAATAGCTACTAATATTAATTCATTTTCTCCTGTTGCCTTTTCCCAGATATGGATAGGGGAAGAATATGGCAAGGAATATCAGTGTCAGAGAAACGCCAAGGTACTCGTAGCTGTGCGCCGGCACCTCGTTGTAGTATGGCCAGTCACCATACAACCTCATCAGGTTGAGTTTTATGAGTCCGAACCACGGTATCTCTCCTCTGGCAACGCCAACTACCTGACTGGCCTTTACTGGAGCAGGGGTTATGCCAACGTTCTGATCGGCTGCAAGGTAGGCGTCAAATTTTTCATTGAAATAAAAAGGCGGGGCAGTTGCAAGATTATGATCACCCACAGTTATAAATCCGCTTTCGTTAACAAAACCGGACACATTAACCAGAAGATTCCTGTGGGAATACCCGCAATCGTAAATGACGATATTCATACCGTATATCTTCAGCCAGTTCTGACCTGTATACCCCTGGACTTCGGGGTTCCCGTGATTCCATGTAAGGTAGAACATGGCACGGTGTATCACCGTGTTCCCATCAGGATCATGATATAGTATCACATCGCCGTATTCACCGTAGGTGGAAAAGTTCGTGGTTCGCCCTGAAACATATGTGACAACATTTTTAACGGGATTGGGGACATATTTAACCAGTACAATGTCGCCAACATTTATGGTGCCCCATTGCCAGCTTGCGGAATGCTCCATGCTGTAGGATTCCACAACAGACGCTGGCGGGAATTCGCCTGAATAAGCAGTGATCCCTATGAATATCACGGCAATTATGATTATGGCCATAATACCCGGTGAAAATTTTTTCATCAGCATATCCGAAATGAGCCATCAGTTATAATTCTTGAGCTTGGGGCGCGAACATAAAGGAACACCATGGTTCCACAAATTGAACGCCATGGGCATTCCCGACAACATGTGCACGATTGTGCTGGAACATTTGCGATTCAGGCTGATTAGAAATGCTAATTCCCCGTTTGAGAGTTAGCAAAATGGCGCTTCATTCATTTCAGGGAGGACATGATCTTTGATATGGCCGGGGCATCAAGTTCCGTCACGATCAGCGGGATGTTTTCCACATCAGCTAGCTTAACTGCCAGATCATCAATCCTGTCAGGCTGGATATATACCACAGCGGCAGGCTTCAGAGGATGCACCCTGATTGCAATCATGGGGCTCCTTCCAAGTTTGACCTCTGTAAAGAATATAATTCTCTGGCTTGACCACCCGTAGAGTTTGCTGTATTCAGAATAGGAGAATGACAGAATAGCCTTTATCCCATCAACAATTGTATATCCCCTTATGTACCTGTTCAGGCCTATGGACGAATAGTTTGTTCCGCTTATCATGCGGATCACCCTCTCAAGTGAGATGTCGTGGCTGTAATCACTTATGTCGATAATTGCATCAGAGGGCATGCCGCTGTTGTATCGCCTTAGTACCTGTCCACCCCTTTTCAGGTCTATTTCCACCAGCGCATTTACTATTTTTCTTATGGATGTAACACCGGGCGACTTCCGCCTTCCAGATTCATAGTCGCTTATCACAGATGGCGATATTTCAAGATACCTGGCCAGATCCAGTTGGGAGACCTGAAATTCCTCACGCCACTTTCTGATTGTTTCGCCGGGATTTTCTGCAATTGTGATTTCCCCGGCTATCTTTTCCTGTATGTCCACACCAAGTAAGATTTGTAATGTTTAAAAATTTGTCGAATGACACTACGTTTAATGACGAAAGCAGCACGATAGGGATCTGTGTACTGGCCTGACTGGAAAGCCTGCAAAAAACTGTATTAGTTCAGGATATGCCCGGTACGTTACTCTTATTTAACAATGCTGAAAGTGGCCTCACATTCCGGATCTTCACGTTCCAGTTAAGGAAGTCTTGCCGTGATCTTGCAATTTTTTTAACATAATCAGATACAAAGGATCTGGGGAGTATAAGTGTGACGGTGAATATTCCTCCAGATAGGGTGTGTATTCTCCTGAATGAAGGTATCATAACATTATGTTCTCGGGAGGACAGGAAACCCAGCATATTATTGCTGGTTTGAATTTCATATATGTTTTCCACTATTTTAAGTGCACTGGCACTTACGTCCTTTGAGATGGAAAAATATACGGCCCTGATAGAGCTATCTGTTGTCCTGTACTTTATCTCACGTATCCATTCCATCCCTATGGGATTCTTCTCGGGAGACAGCTCATCAAGCGGCGGAACAGTATCAAAAGTTACCTCGTATAACTCCACATGGCCATCTATCCACCGGAGTACATCACTCATTCTGTCATTTCTGGAAAGCCGGTGCACATTTATCCCGGAAGGCAAATCTGAAGAAAGGAGAGAATCAGAAACCTGGCGGAGAAACTCATGGCGGAATATGAAATGGAAGTAGTGCTTTCCTTTCCATACATACGATGCATAGTTTAACACTGAGGGTATGTCAAGAATTCTCTGCAAAGTGTTGTACTGGGGGTATTTCGAACTGGACGCGTAGAGAGTCAAAATGCCTTCATTATTTCTTGCACCGTATCTGTTGAGGAAAATTTCAACATCTCTCTTTCCTTTTACTGCTGCTTCAGAGAAATAGTACATCACTGAAACTTTCCCGTTACCTGCAGAAAGCAGGGCAGGGATGAAAAGATCGTGATCACGGCTGAAAGCCTCTATGGGAAAATTTCCCTCATTCTCTATTACCAGTTCCATATCGAGTTTGTTGGCAGCAAGGAAAGATTCCTGAAAATTCATCAGAGTTTCACTTATTCTCCCGGATGTGATTAAAGTCGAGCTATAAAAAAATTTTCATCAATTATAAAGAATTTCGCCAATTGTTCGATTATTACACATCAATTTAAATAGATTGAAAATAATATATGGGATTAAACTGGAACTTTTGACATAATGCAGAAAAATAATCCGCTGTCATCATTGGTAAGGGTTATTCAACCGGTATCTGCTAAAAAATATATTCCATAGTGAAATCTTCAGATCATGAATGAATATGACCTTACTGGAAAGATTGCACTGGTCACCGGATCTTCAAGGGGGATAGGAAGATCCATCGCCATAAAACTTGGGAGGATGGGGGCAAGAGTTGCAGTTAATTACAACAGGGGTGAAACGGAAGCTAAAGACCTTGTAGGCCAGATTCCGCATTCTATGGCATTCAAGGCCGATGTGGCTGATAGAAATCAGGTTAACAGGATGGCAGAGGAAATTCATTCGAAAATGGGGAAGGTTGATATAATCGTCAATAACGCCGGTTACTGGGAGCTCATGGATTTTGCGTCATACAGGGAAGAGGCAATGGACCGGATGTTCGCTGTAAATGTCAAGGGTGTCATAAATACAGTTCTTGCATTTCTGGATGATCTGAAGGGGAGCGGAGTCGTGGTAAATATTGCATCCAATGCGGGAATCGGAACTGCGGCGCCAAACACAACACTGTATTCGCTCACCAAAGCTGCTGTCATAATGCTCACTAAACGGCTGGCATTCGACCTTCGGGAACATCACATAAGAATTAATGCTGTGGCACCGGGATGGGTTGAAACAGACATGACGATTGGGCACAGGAGCAGCACCGAGATAGCTGATCTTGAGCAGTATTTCAGAAACCGGACTACGCTGAACACCATCGGACAACCGGATGACATTGCAAGTGTGGCGGCGTTTCTGGTTTCCGGCGAATCCAGATACATTAATGGACAGGTAATAGTGGCGGACGGCGGCCGCATAGACAACCGGACCCATGGAATCTGATGATTGGAGCGCACACCATACACCTTAGCTTGGATACAATATATGGCACAGATTCATGTAACAAAAGAATGGCAGTTGTGTCAGCGGTTCAATTAAGCATTAAGACTGCGCATCTGTTCCAGGATGATATCTATTACAGTTTTCCCCGGCAGTAACCGCTTCATCAAAATGATTAAATAATGTCCGGTGGTTATTTCCATGAGTCTTCTCATGTATGAAACGCTGTTGGTTCAGGAGAAGGGATATGTGTCTGTATTTTCAATTAATCGCCCTGAAAGACTGAATTCACTTGGCGAAGAGGTCAGAAGGGATTTGCTGAAAGCTTTCCGGGACTTTAACGCGGATAACGGAAAGCGCGTGGCAATAATAACAGGGGAAGGCAGGGCATTTTCTGCCGGGGCAGACGTCTCGCCATCATCAGGAAGAAGTGCAGGCACAAATATAGAAAACGAACTGTCAAATTCCTTTCACCTGATCCTGAAGGAGATGAGATACAGCAGAAAACTTTTCATTTCTGCCATAAACGGCATAGCAGCTGGTGCTGGAGTGAGCCTTGCCCTCGCCTGTGACATATCTTTTGCATCCAGTGAAAGCATGTTTCTCATGGCATTTCAGGGGATAGGACTAGCACCAGATACGGGGCTAACACTTATTCTTTCAAGGCTGGCCGGGGCCAGAGCGCTTCCATACCTGCTTCACGGAGGTGAGTTTTCTGCATACGAAGCAGAAAATATGGGGCTGGTAAAGGTTGTCGACAATCCAGTGCCGGAGGCTCTGAAAATGGCAGAAAGTCTCGCGAATGGGCCATTTGGGGCATATTCCGTTGGGAAACAGCTCATAACAAGGTCTATCTATCATGATCTTGATGATTTCCTTAAGGAAGAGGCAAGGCTACAGGGCAAACTTTCTGAAAGCCACGATTTTAATGAGGGCGTGAATGCTTTCAGGGAGAAACGCAAGCCAAATTTTAATGGTACATGAAAATAGACTACCCATTCGCTGGAATGGGAGTCAATTCCGATGGAAATTATACATGCGTTGAGTGCCGTCTTAACAAGTTACTCAGGAAATCAACAGGCTTGCAGTATATTGTGTATGTGCTACGGCCTTTACAATGGGCTTTATCGCATCCGAGTCATCTTTTGAACTACCGCAACTCTTGCTACATTATTTATACATGCACTCTCAAACTCTTCTCTCACAGTAATGAATGTTCGCGAAAAGGCCAAGTCCAGGCTACTTACATGGGTTCTTCTGCCAATAGCAACCACTGCACTTATGATCGTAGCTTATTATTATTCATTGCTGGGATCACTATGCCATTCCTTATTGCTCAGATCATTTTTGTTGCGTGGATAGCTATTTCAGCCATGATTACGTATCATTACAGGTCGGCAGAAAAAGCTATAAATTTCCAGAAAATCGCTTCGGAGGAAGAATAAATTGCTTGACATTAAACTTGATAATTGCTACATATCTGGAAGGGATGGTAATTTTTCTATTGGTATAGGGCATGGGCGGATTCTCTTCATAGGAGAAATCATCCGAGAACCTGCTAAGAAAACTGTGGACATGGGGGGAAAGTTTGCAGTTCCCGGGTTCATAGATTCTCATACCCATCTTCTCTCTCTGGGTCTTGAGAATACAAGGATTGGGCTATTTTCCTGCAAGACAAGGGATGATGCCATTCAAAGAATAGTGAAAGGGTCTAAGGATGCTAGCCGCAAAATTGTTATCGCGTATAGATGGGACGAATCTCTCTGGGGTGAAACGGAATACTTAACGAGGCCAGAACTGGACGTTGTGGAAAAGCCTGTGATTGCCTTCAGGAGGGATGGGCATATGGCCACCCTGAACTCAGCTGCCCTCAGGCTTATAGGTAGGGAGAACGTAAGGAACGGAGTACTGAAGGAAGATGACTTGAGACTGCTGGATAACATTATACTTCCCGATGATGTGGAACGTGCTGTCGCCCTCAAGAAATCACAGGAAATAGCAATAAGGGAAGGTGTAACTGCTGTACGTGAAATTGTGGACAGAAAGACCTACGAAACCTATGGTAGGGTTGGAAACAAAATACGGATATTCCGTACTGTGTATGACAGGGAAATTTTTGATGGAATTGGAGTTGGGCACCAGCAGGATTGGGGCATTAAGACATTCCTCGATGGATCAATTGGAGCGAGGACTGCTGCACACAGAGATTGGCCGGCCAAAAATTTGATTAGAAACTGGCGTGAATTCGAAAATCTATGCATATCCATATGGTCACGCAATCTACCGGTGGCGGCCCACGCAATAGGTGAGGAGGCCGTGGAAACAGCAGTGAAAGTATTTTCAAACCATTCCGGGCGTTTCAGAAATTCAATTGAACACTTTGAGCTTATGCCTGATGGAATTATTGAACAACTGAATGAATCCATTGTAATCTCTTCCCAGCCAAACTTTCTAGAATGGGCTGGAAAAAATGGTATGTACGAGGATCGCCTTGGCAAAGAATGGCTGACCAGAAATAATCCATTCAGGGGTATACTGGATGCCGGTCTTCACCTGGCATTTGGGTCGGATACCATGCCGCTTGGTCCCATGTATGGTATCCATTTTGCTGTAAACAGTGAATTCAGTCAACAGAGAATTGGATTGCAGGAGGCCATTAAATGCTACACTGAAGGGGGAGCATATCTTCTGGGGGCAGAGAATTACATGGGGAAGCTTGAAGAAGGTTATTTAGCGGATATAGTCTTCTTTGATAGGGACTTAAATACTGAAGCAGAAAACTTGAAAAACATCAAACCCTCTGATGTGATGATAGGTGGCAAATTTATGAATCTGGCATAGATTATTCTTGAACGTGGTTAGGGCATCCAACGTACCCTTGAATGGAAACGGGCTAAAATATTAAATCAGGTTTACAATGAAATAGAAAATATAAACGCCTGAACTTAAAAAACGAATCCAGTGAAAGCAATGCCAATATCACCCATCATTGTTATAAAGGATGAGATTGTGACGCCGCGGGAGAGATTCGAACTCCCGATCCACAAGGGAACCAGATCTCAAGTCTGGCGCCGTACCACTGGGCCACCGCGGCAAAGAAAACAGTCAGTGGAAATCTGTGGAAATTATCTCCTGAGTCTGCCGTTGGATCTTATGGATGGTCTGCTCTTGTCACTTCCACTTCTGCCGGTTCTGAGCCCCCTGCCCTTGTACCCTGCTGATGTGAGGCCTCTATAGACTCTGCCCCTGTTCTGAGGTTCTGCAACCCATGAAATTGAACTGTCAGAAACAATCTCCGGATGCGACCGATCGACCATTATGACTTCGTAGTACTTGTAAAGCCCATCCTCGCCAACATAATATGAATTGAGAACTTCCATGTTGGGGTATCTGTCTGCAGTCCTTTCTTCGGCAATCCACTGGATGCTCTTCTTAGGGGTCAGCTTATTGTAGCCCATCCTTCTGGGTCTGCGTCCACCCATGATTTTTGGCTTGTTCCTTCCTCCTCTCCTTACTCTTGCTCTGACGACTATGAAGCCCCCCTTAGCCTTATAGCCCAGCGCCCTTGCC
>JAJZAW010000045.1 GCA_021799185.1 Thermoplasmata archaeon | reverse complement strand
GCCTGGTATGAGAGAATCCATTACTGTGAAACTCGACTTAAGATGGCGCAGCTGTAAAGTCCGGGCTGGCAGTGACCAGAGTTCCGCCGCTGCTGTCACCGTACTTCCTTATGCGTAGGGATATTCCATGTTGCCTGGCCGTTATTATGGCCATGGGATGTATGACTTTTGATCCGGCCCTGCTGAGTTCCAGCGCCTTATGGTATGATATGCGTGCGAAATGCTGTTCACCGGATTGGATCAGTTTCGGGTCATGGCTGTAAATTCCAGGCACATCCTTAAAAAGCTGAACTTCGCCTGATCGCAACACAGCCCCTATTGCAACGGCACTGTAATCGCTGGAGTTCCTTCCAAGGGTCTTTATCCTTCCAGCTTCATTGATCCCGAAGAAACCTGTGGTGATTGGAATGCAACCTGAATCAAGGAGCTTCTTAACAAGCGGATAGGCTCTCAGGTGGCTCTTTTCGATTTCTATAATGGGATTTCCGGATACTTCAATGACTGATATACCAAGGTGATCCGAGGTCACACTGCGGCATCTGATCCCTGCATTTGCCAGGTAAATTGAAATAACTGCTGCGGACATCTTTTCACCAATGGATACAAAAGCATCGTAATCTGCCTTCCTTGCGAATTCGTTGAACCTGCTCATTCCATAATATTCGGGGCCCAGTTCATAGAGTATTTCAGGCAGCCACAAGTTCCCTGCAATGCCGGGCAGGGCACTCTGAATCAGATTAGCATGGTAGGCAAGAATGTCCCTGAGCATAGCTTCCCTGGCCGCCAGATCCTTTCCAAAAGCTAAAACTAACCTGTCCGTTATGCCCTTAAAAGCACTCACCACAAACACGGCTCTGCTGTTCATCCTGGCGAGGCTGGCTACATCATGCAGGGCCTCGTGTGATGCGAGAAATGAACCTCCAAGCTTTATAACCGTAATGTTGTTCGAAATCATCATATCATCCCCGAATCATGCAGCACTTCTGCATTCAACAGTGCTGATCCTGCGGCACCACGTATGAGATTATTCACCAGGAGAACGAACGATACCCTGGTTCCCGAAACCCGTATCCGCCCCACCGTAACTGCCATCCCCTGTGCCCTCTTTGGAGATCCGGCCATGAAATCCAGAAGCGGCTGTGGGCGGTCTTCACCATCGGCCAGTATGACACTTTTATCCGGCAAAGTTGGAAGATTTGCCTTCAGGTTGCCGTTCCCATAGTTTCGGAACCTTTCCTGCAATTGCTGGATATCTGCATCTTCAGACAAAACTGCTGTGATGGATTCCAGATGCCCTTCTCTCACGGGAACGCGTATGCACGTTGGATGAATTTTAAATTCTGATCTGCCGGAAGGAGGAAAGCTGCCAAAAATTTTCCCCGTCTCCAATACAATTTTTTCCTCTTCAGATTTGATGAATGGAACAGCGTTGGAAAGTATGTCCAGTGATGGCACGCCCGGATATCCGGCCCCGCTGACAGCCTGCAGGGTCGTCACGTAAACCTCCTTTATGCCCATATCAATAACTGGCGCAAGCCCCAGAACCATGCCAATTGTGCTGCAGTTACCGTTTGCCACAATGATTCCGTGTGACGGGTCCAGTGATTCAAGATGGTGCGGATTGACCTCTGGAACAACCAGGGGAACAGTGCTATCCAGCCTGTTTGCTGATGCATTGGTCAGGATTATTGAACCCCTTGATGCCAGTTGCTTTTCCAGTTTCCCTGCATTTGCATCGCTCACTGCACTGAACAGCAGGTCATTCCTGTCCCCCATTATTGTATCCGGGTCCGATCCCTTCACCTTAAGATCCATGTATTGCTCAGAAAGCTCCTCATTAAAAGTGAGGAATTCACTGTATGAATGGCCAGAGGATCTGTCTGATGCATATACTGAAGCGATTTCCATATAAGGATGGCCGGAAAGGAGCTGTGCGAACTTCTGCCCCACAACCCCTGTGGCGCCGATCACTCCAACCCTTAACTTATCCACAGGAAAGCACCGTCCTCAAGCCTTGTAGAACTGTATTACTGATGATAATTTTTTTGGACTGATTTGCATATGAAATTACATTTGATCCTATTGACAAACGTTTGAGGGGATTTGCGGTTCCCGCAGTTGATGCTGGATGCCATGATGCCTGGGACATTGCAGCAAATATATTGTATTGTTATTTTCATATTTCTTAATATAGAATTACCTGAGGTAATTTATGATAAAATCGTCCCGTCCAGATGGCAACAATGGATCATGAAAAAAAAGCACCCAGCAGCAGCTGGAACTGCATTGCCCCTCAGGAATGTGCAAATAAAACTATATCTATGCAGCCAATGATCTGCCGGCATGAAACACTATAAACTTGAGGGAAAGTCTGTTACGCTTTCAAATGATCTCAAAGCTACATATGCCGAAGCAATAGCAGAACTTGCCAACGATCCTGTAATATCACATAATATAGGGGGCCATGGATTCCACTATCCATACACGGTTGAAGATGCAATCAATTTTTTTACCATGAACAGGGAAGAAGGCAGGAAATTCTTTGCAATAGACTTCATAATTTTTGTGGATGGCACCCCGGCAGGAATAATTGGTTTAAAGGATATCGACCATGTGGACAGAAAATGCCACGTAGGGTACTGGATTGGCAGGAAGTTCTGGTCAAGAGGCATCGCAAGTGAATCACTTGATCTTGTTGCACGATTTGCTGCTGATGAAATTTCCATGCACAGGCTCTACACAGGTGTGCTGGATTTCAATGTTGCGTCAATGAAGGTACTCCTGAAAAATGGATTTTCAATTGAGGGCGTGGAAAGAGACGCATATTTTATGGAAGGAAAATTCTGGTCCGTAATAAGGTTTGCCAGGATAATGGAATGATAACGCCTGAATCTCAGACTGACCACTGATGCGTCCTATCTGTCTGAAAGTTTACGTGAAGGTGCAAATTAATGGCCGCTTTCAGGTTTACGTTACTGTCAGGCAATAATTATTAGCATGTATAAGTTTGCCATAAAATGAGAGTAAAATTCATCGTTGTTGCAGTTGTGGCAATAATAGCACTTTCCTATTTGTCGTCTGAATTTAACACGCTCAATCCCGTCAACGGGCTTTGGTCTGCGGCCGGAAATGCCAATTACACATCGGGGAATTACCATATTTCCGGTTTGCAGTATCCTGTCAATGTGAGCATAGATTCATCCGGTGTAGCACATATAAAAGCAAGGAATTTGCATGATCTCTTTATGGCGCAGGGCTATTATGAGGCCAGCAACAGGCTGTTCCAGATGGAGCTTGAAGCCATGCTCGCCTCAGGCAATCTGAGCTCATATGTTGGAACAGCTGCTCTGAATTCTGACATTGCAATGCATACTATTGGCATACCGCAAAATGCAGCTATCCTGAATTCTTATGTCAGAACATATTATCCCCAGTATTACGGTTACATCCAGGATTATGCTGCCGGCGTGAACGCTTACATAAATGCTTCAGCGGCCAACCTTCCGCTTGGGTTCAAGCTTATTGGCAAGAAACCCTTTCAGTGGACCCCGCTGGATTCCTTCGCATGGCAGGAATACATGACATGGGACCTCACAACTGGAGGGACCAGCCAGCTTCAAACCGATCTGCTGTATTCTGCCGTTGGCTATGCAAATCTGAGCCAGATATGGCCCTATTATCCTTATTACACATCCAACATCACCATGGTTCCGGGAAACGGAACGGTCAATGGCTTAAACCTTTCTGATTATGGAATATCATCGAATTACCTGTGGTCGCTCAACTGGTACAGCCAGTTCGCAACAGGCCTGAATACAACAATGTTCAGTTCTCTGGGCAACCTCATGAAGAATGCACTTTCCAATATTTCTGATCCATACGGGTTTTCAACAAGGAATACCCTGAGGCCCGTAGTTGGAAGCAATTCATGGATCGTAACTTCGAATTATTCCTCGCTGAATTCACCAATTCTTGCAAATGATCCCCATCTCACCCTCCTGGCCCCATCCCTCTGGATTCCGGTTCAGCTTGAAGCTCCGGGAATCAACGTAACCGGATGGGGGCTTGCCGGGCTGCCTGGGGTGCTCATAGGTCATACTGCAACAACATCATGGGGGCTTACAACTCCGGAGGGCGCCACTGCAAATGACTATCTCGAAATGCTTGACGGTAATAATTACACATACAACGGCCAGGAACATGTTATGTCAGAATACAATTATTCCCTGCTGGGAACGAGGCACACCATATTTTATACAAATAACGGTCCAATTATTGCAAGAACTGGAAACTTTGGCATTAGCATGAACTGGACTGCATCAACACCATCACCTGATCTTGTTGCTGAAATTGAACTTGACATGAGCACAAATTACAGCCAGATGCTTAATGCGCTTCGCCTGTGGGAATCACCTCCTCAGAATTTTGCCCTTGCAGGAATCCACAATACCGGATACATAACAGCCGGGCTGTATCCAACCATAAATGAAACCCTTCCAGATGGCCAGAAGGTTGCTGTGATTGGCTCAAGATCTCTGCTGAATGGAAGCAATCCTGATTACCGGATCTCAGGCCGGGTGCCATTCAGGTATTTGCCCCAGATAGAAAATCCAGCCAGAGGATTTGCCTTTGCCCCCAATCAGCCAACTGTTGGAAAGGATTATCCCTATCCATTCATAGGGGGGTACTGGGCATCGGGAGGGCGGGCTCAGACAATCTATCATTACCTGAAGTCACACCAGGGTACAACAGTCCAGGATATGATGGATCTGCAGGGCAATGTGTCAGATTACTGGGCATCTCAATTTGTGCCGGTCATTTTGAAATCACTGTCCTCAATGACCATGAACACGTCACAGGCAGAGGCCTATAACATACTTTCGCAGTGGAACTATACGGCATACGTGAATTCCACCGGTGAAACAGTTTACTGGTACTATCTCAGCGAACTGTACAACATGACCTTTGACAGCGTTTATGCTGATCATGGTTTATCATCCCTCACAAAACCCTTCGACACTTCGGCACTGTACCTTGCATTAAATGATCCGTCATCCACCACATGGTTCAATGGAAGCTTCAACAAGACATCGCAATCAGCATTTGCAAGGGAAGTGCTGTTCCTTCTGCAGAAACTTGGGCCAGTGAACACGTGGGAATGGGGGCGCGTACACCAGTTGGAAATCGCCAGCCTCACAGGGCTTTCTTCACTTGGCCTGGGGCCTTATCCAATGTATGGCGATTCGCATACTGTCAGCGCGGCATATGTATCACGGCAGCTTCAGGTGCCTGAGCCATATGTGACCGTTGGCCCATCGCTTAGGGAAATATCTAATCCAGCCAGATCCATATTCTATGGTGTTTTCCCTGGCGGACCCAGCGAGAATCCGGTGAGCTACTACTTCTCAAACCAGCTTGCAACGTGGTTTGATCATGGGTATTACAACATGTCAGCGCAGACAACGGAGGTGAGGTTTGTTTATGACTAAGACGGCAGCTGTGCTTTCCATAATTGCATCAGCAGCGGTATCATATGCAACCCTGTTCTTCCTTCCCCTGGCATATCTCGCAGTGGTTGCCGCAATTCCGTTGATGTATCTCAAGGGCTGGAAATCATTTGTCGCCGGCCTCGTCATTGGCACGGCTTCAGCTTCTTCTTTATACCTCATTTATCCAATACAGAAGGTTGCTCAGCTGTCTGCCATAATAGGGGGCATAGTCTCACTTTCCCCTGTCCTTGTTCTCACGGTATTCCCCCTTGTTTATGGCCTGATATTTGCATTCGCATCGCTACTCTGGTCAGAGATACGGGAAAATGCAGTTCACAGAAGGGGAAAAAATGGGGTAGAGAGCCAGAACTAGGCCTTTTCCACAGTACTGTTCAGCCACCTGATTGCCAGGCTTACGGCTGCATTTTTTTCTTTCTCCAGTACTTCTTCAAGGCCGGTGGTGGATATGCTCTCGGCAATAGAGTATTTGCCGCTGTTTTCTGTTAAAATTCCAATCTTATTCATGATGTCAATTATATGGGCGGGAGGGAGAGGGCGCCTGAGTTCCCGGGAGCCGTATCTTTTAATATTGAAAAGTAAGGACCTGATGTACCTGGAGAGCTCAAAATGCTGGTAATCCGGATCACTGGAAAGTGACCTGAAGGATTCACCCAACAGTCTTTCTATCTCATTATTGCCAGGTAGGCTTTCCTCCACATGAGAAGAGGCAAACATGTATGCAAGGCGCTCTGGCCCATGGTGGCCGGGCTCAAAGTAGCAGTAGATATCTTTTCGACCAGAAAATGGCTGCAATTTTTCAATGATATAATCAACTGCAGGCGGCTTTTCCCCCTCAATATTTGCCATCAAATAATCGGGTATGAAGTCATCGGGCAACATAATGCTGTTCTTAAGGTCAAACAGTGCATCCTCAAGCTTCACTGGCTGATTTTCACCATGGTTGCGCGCACATATGTAGTTATAGATGTGCAGATTTATGAGATCCCTCACCCGCCTGCCCGGCGTTGGAGCCGGGACTCCGGTTAAACATGATGGCGGCTCATTTCCAGACCAGACTGCAACGGAAATTGAGCTCCCATCCACGTTACGGGGGACAATTTCAGTTTCCGGCATAGAATCCAGTGCCCGTAATACCTCCTCTTTGGGCAACCCGCAATTTATGGATATGCTGTCAGGAGACCATGGCGCTAGAATCCAGGTGGCGGGCCCGTCCGCAGGGGACCTTGCCTGGATTTTTTCCACTACATTACGTATTCTGAATGTTTCCTTGAGGTATCTTTTAACCACTGCATCTGCGTCTGTGACCATATCCACCTCAATGGCTCTTCACACTTAAATTGTGCTGCACAATACTGAATACGCCATATCACTTTCATGATGGCGTAATGCATTACAAAACGAAAAAGAAGGCGTGACCAGCTAACTATATATACACAGGTTGGTTATGAACACCTAAGGAGATTATGAAAACCATGAGCGGGGATAGGTTCAACTATTATCTTAAAGTCATAATGAATTCCAGAATCGAGGATCTGCCTGAGATTTCAGAACAGTTTGAAAACGACATGACCATATCTTCCGCGGAGGCGCAGGAGCTTGAAAGGGTCATAGACAAGCATCTCAGCCTGTTTAACAGATTCGGCGCTAAGGTTGTAAACGCCGCCACAGGTGCGGAGGAAACACCTCCGAGATCCGATATTGACAACTTTGGCAATACCTCCATACAGCTGGAAACACAGGAAGCATATGGCCTTGAATGGAAGGTGTATGTTCCGAATCCAGGATTTGCAAATTCTCCGGTGAAAAAATGGTATTATAACAGAAAGGTAGCATCGATTCTCAATGATCTCCTAACAGAAGTTGTGCCCGGCAGGCTCAGGGATTATTTTGATTACCCGCCATGGTTGCTTGGAACAGTTCATGCGCCAAGCACCATATTTATGCCAATCAATGAAATAATTAACCTTGCCATAGGGCGCGGAATTATACCTGACTGGGACTATCTGGTTGCCAAGGGGCTCCCCAAGGCGCTTGTTGATGTACTCAGAACTGAAAACATTGGCTATAACCTGTAGCCTGCCTTATGGACGCAGAATATAATTCTGATCCTTTTTATTACTTGAATGCATTACCAAAGTATGAAAATGAGCGGGATAATAACCCCAATGGTTACGCCATTCAGGCCGAACGGGGAGATAGATTATGATGCCACTGAAAAACTCCTGAACTATCTCAAGGACATTGGAATATATGGTGTTTTCCCTAGCGGAAGCACCGGGCTCTTTCCGTTTCTGTCACCAGATGAGAGAATGAAATTTCTGGAATTTGTTGTGGAACACAGCAGGGGCATGAAGGTACTTGCCGGCATCGGATCGTCATCCACACAGGAATCTGTTAAGCTTGGCAGGCACGCAAAGGATGCCGGCGCAGATGCACTGGTACTGATGCCAACCTATTACATCACTGCAGGGCAGGATGAAATTATGAAACACTTCAGTGAAGTAATAGGCGCTGTAAGGAAGGAAATTTTCATTTATAATATACCCCAGCTGTGCGGCGCCAGAATAGAGCCAGAGACTGTTAAAAAACTGAAGGATGAATTCTCTGAGATCATAGGGCTAAAGGAAAGTTCTGCCGATATGCGGTATTTTTCTGACATAATGCAGTTTTCCGGACCTGACTTCTCCATCTTTCAGGGGCAGGATGATCTGCTTATTCCATCAATGTCAATAGGAGCTGATGGCGGAGTTTGTGGACTTACCAATTTCAGCAAACCCGTCGTGACTGCTTACAGGGAATTCACATCTGGCAAGCTTGATGCAGCCAGGAAGACACAGATGCAGAAGATCGATCCTGTCATCAGGTCGCTCCTAACCTCGAGATTTCCATCTGCATATTATTATGCGTTTTACAGGAAGTTCAACATAAATGGTGGGTACAGGTCTCCCATGGTGGAGCCATCTGAAAAGGCAAAGAATGCAGTGGATGGTGCTCTGGGCACACTGGAGTAATTAGTGAAAGTTGGGCCAGTCCACCACATGCCTTTTGAACCTGTTCTTGGAAAACCCTGTGGTGCTGGAAAAATTTGCGCCATGCATATCTTGTAATCTATTAAGTTGAATTCAGCCCGGGCAATTGAATATCACTGCATACCTATTACCTGATCATATTCTTTTTTCTTTGCTGCGGATATTTCCAATGATTAAATGCTTGATTCAATGCACAGCATTTTTCCATTGGGATAGCTTTGCCATTACAACCATGGATGGCATGAGTACGCCCCATACCGGTGCTCACATCGGCATGTTCTGAGAGGAACTGCAGGAGAGCCACATACCTGAGAAAGTTAATATAGGCTCTACGGCTTACGTTTTGCCTTAGTGAAGGAGGTTCCAAAATGGATAAAAACAGCTATGTGAAATTTGAAACTCCCGAGTCCGTGGAAAAGAAACTACTGGATCTTGTTGAGAATTCATTCAGAAGCGGGAAAATAAAGAAGGGTACAAACGAAGTTATTAAGTCTATTGAGAGAGGGGAAAGCAAGGTAGTCGTGATAGCTGAGGATGTGTCTCCACCGGAAGTAGTGTACTATCTTCCAATGCTCTGTGAAGAGAGGAAGGTTCCATACGGATTCGTGAAAAAGAAAAGCGATCTTGGTGCCAAGGTTGGCATAGCCTCAGCAGCATCCATATCTGTTGTTGATGTGGGCAGCAAGGGTGAGGAGAATCTTAAACAGGTTGTTTCCGAACTTGCTGAAATCAAGAAATAAGGTGATCTGCAATGGCAGATGAAGGAACACCGGCAGAAGTAGTGGAACTGATGGGAAGAACTGGCATGAGCGGAGAAGCTACAACGGTGAAAGTCAGAGTTCTGGCCGGCAGAGATCAGGGCAGGATTATTGCGAGAAATGTCATGGGACCAGTACGTGTCGGTGACATTCTCATGCTGAGGGAAACTGCCAGGGAAGCGAGGAAACTTTCAATCAGGTGATAATGGTGGCATCAAAAACCTGCAGCTTTTGTGGATCACAGATCGAACCTGGAACAGGTTTCCTGTATGTAAGAAAGGATGGAAATGTCCTTAATTTCTGCAGCAGGAAATGCCAGGTGAACATGATAGACCTCAAGAGAGTGCCAAGGAAGACCAAATGGACCAAGGAATACCACACCATAAAGGAAATGAAGAAGCAGAGTTCTAAGAGCTGAAGGTGGTATAATTGGAACGCACATTAATCCTGATAAAACCCGATGGCGTTAAGAGAAGGCTTTCGGGTGAAATTATTTCACGCTTTGAGAAGAAGGGGCTTAAGATTATTGCACTTAAAATGCTGGTCCTTTCAAAGGAAAAGGCAGAAAAACACTATGACGTTCACAGGGGAAAGCCATTCTTCAATGACCTGGTATCATATATCACATCCGGCCCCATTGTAGCCGCCGTTCTTGAGGGCCCCGGGGCAATTTCAATTACCAGGCTCATGTCTGGTACCACAGATGGGTCGAAAGCACAGCCTGGCACAATAAGAGGGGATTATTCCACCGGAATCGAGAAAAACATAATCCATGCCTCAGATTCTTCAGAATCTTTCCAGCACGAATTTCCAATATTCTTCCAGAATGGTGAAGTAAGCCAGTATCAGTGTGGAGATGAAAGCAACCTCTACTGAGGTGGTTATGGATAACAGACAGTACCGCCAGCCCATCGTTTGCGTTCTGGGCCATGTGGATCATGGCAAAACCTCAATTTTAGATGCAATCGGGGGCACGTCAATTGCAAAAAAAGAGGCTGGAGGCATTACCCAGAGAATCGGTGCCACAAACATAGATGTCAGTGAGATAGAGGAAAAGGCTAGAGGGCTTCTGGGCCATGGAAAACTCAAGATCCCGGGGCTACTCTTTATTGACACACCAGGACATGTTGCCTTTGCTAACATGCGAGCCCGCGGTGGTGCACTGTCTGATATTGCGATTCTTGTTGTGGATATAAATGAAGGATTCAAGCCTCAGACCATAGAATCCATAAATATCCTGAAAAAATTCAAGACACCATTTGTGGTGGCAGCCAACAAGATAGACCTCATTCCACTTTACACACCAGTAAGGAACGTTACCTTCCAGCAGGCCATGAAAGCTCAGAGGCAGGAATACATTGACGAACTTGAGAAGCGGCTCTATGATCTGGTGAACAGGTTTTATGAATTCGGCATAACAAGTGAAAGATATGACCGTATTTCTGATTTCTCAAGGACCGTTGCCATTGTACCCATGAGTGCAAAGGCAGGCATTGGAATATCTGAAATCCTGATGGTAATAGCTGGCCTTGCGCAGAGATATCTGGAGGGCAATATCAAATTCCTCCAGACGAATGGAAGAGGGACAATTATAGAGCTCATGAAGGAGGAATCAATAGGGACCACACTTGACACTGTGCTCTACCAGGGTGTCCTTCACAAGGGGGACAGTGTGGCAGTAAATACCAGGAATGGCCCTGCAATTACCAAGATAAAGGCAATGCTTGTTAATTCAAAGGGCAAATCCAAAAAGCTCATAGAGAAAAATACCGTTGAATCGGCTTCTGGAGTGCGGCTTCTGATGGCTGACAGGCTTGAAGTCGTTTCAGGATCTCCGGTTATAGCTGTTGATGGTGATCCAGGCGATGCGTTCAGGGAAATCCTGGAGGAATCCCAGGTCGACATAGTTCTTTCCGAGCACGGCGTAACCGTAAAGGCAGATGCCCTCGGCTCACTTGAAGCAATTGCCTATGAACTGAAGGAAAAGGGCATTTCCATAAGATCTGCGCAGGTTGGCGATATAAACAAGAGGGATATTACGGATGCCGCAACCCTTAATGATCCCATGGATCGCATAATCATAGGATTCAATGTTCAGTTTCTTTCTGAAGCCCAGGAGGCTGCTGCAGCCTCAGATGTGGGCGTGAAGGTGGGGGATGTTATCTATTCCCTCATACAGGACACGGAAGAGTGGCTGTCCAGGAGAAGAATGCAGCTGGATGAGGGCAGAAAACAGAGAATGCCAATGCCAGCCAAAATTTCCATTCTCCCACAGTATATATTCAGAGCCGCCAAGCCAGTAATAGTGGGAGTAAAGGTGCACTCAGGAAGGATTAAGGTTGGAGATTCTCTCATCAAGGCGGACGGCAGATTCGCTGGAACAGTCCGCAGCATCAGGGAGGGCGAGAATTCAAAGCAGTTCGCAGATGCACCTGCTGAGGTTGCAGTTTCCATAGACGGTGTTACCCTCAACAGGCAGATATTCCCGGAAGAGCCCCTCTATGTTGACATACCCGAGGGTGTGGTGAAGGAGCTCAGGAACGATCCACTTGACAAGGACACAATGGATACCCTTGATGAGATAATACAGATAAAAAGGAAGGAGAATATTTTCTGGGGCACAAGAACCTAGATCACAAGATTAATGACGTATGTGGCTGCAACGGCAAATAGCGGCAGAACTGCATAAATTTTTCTGATTCTTGCGAATGAAAGAAAAATGAATATGAGGGAAAGCATCGACATAAGAACAATTGACCAGCGGCCCACTGACAGTTCTACGGTTCCGAACAGCATGGAAATGCCAAGTATCAGGCTTCCCTTGTAAATTGTAGTTCCAGTGGTGATTCCAAGTGTGGCTTCCCCGTCTCTCCTTACAATGATCAGGCCGAACATTATGATCTCGGGAAGGCTTCCGGCCACACCGGTTATAATAAAGCCAGAAGAAAAGGATGCAATGCCGGCAATCCTGGATATGCTAACTGTGTAATCAACCAGGGCCTCGGCTGCAAGGGCCAGCAGTACCAGGGCAGCCAGCATTTCCACATAATTCACCGCAGTTTCTGATTCGTGCGGCAGATTGTTTGCTGATGCCCTGTTTGAAAGAGCATAAAGGGCATAAATGGCAATCAGCGGTATTCCAAGATACCATGGCTCCCTTATCCAGGCAAATGACATGGCCAGTGCAACAATGCTGATTGACAGAAGCACATAGCCGTCCCTCCTGAATCCCGAAAAGTTCTTACGGGCCATTAAGGCCAGGACCGGAAGAAATATTATGAGTGTTATTACATTGGATCCCTGGACCGTGCCGAAACTCAGAGACCCGTAACCGCGTATGGAGGATGAAAAAACAACAGCAAATTCATCTATCACGGCACCGAATGATATAATGTACGTTCCGACCGATTTACTTGAGATCCCATATTTCATTCCAACATGAAGTGCCTCTTCCAGAAATATGTCCCCGGATATGTAAAGCGCTATTATGCCCAGAACAACCCCTATAATGTCAATCCACAGGGGGAAGGAATCGTAAACTAGAGAAAAGAAAATAAAAAAAACTGACAATAATATGGAAACTGCCAGAAAACGCAGATTCAAATTATCACAGAATCACAAGTTGCTGGGGTTTCTC
>JAJZAW010000044.1 GCA_021799185.1 Thermoplasmata archaeon | reverse complement strand
TGATTGAAGGCAGAGCAGAAAATGGGAGAGACACCTGGAATGGCGAACTTCCTGAAGCCGTCCGGAATCCTTCGTAAAGGGTATAATTGGTAGTGTTTGCCTGCAGGATTCCGTTGAACACCGGATACAGATAATCGTTGACTCTGTTGAAGGCCGGATTTAGCCCGGCCTGTGCAGATATGCCTCCTGCTGCCAAGTATTGCGGCCCAGGGATCAAGTAAGGGCTTGCAACAGTTCCATTGCCGCTCATGCTCAGGCCAATCAGCTGGGAGTTGTTGAATGCATACAGCGGAGTATATATCCCCCGTGAATAATCAGCTGTCAGAACCACCGGGCCAACCTGGTACGTTTTCCCTGGAGATAGAGAAATACTTTCAGAATAATATGGATCATGATAGCTTAACAGAAACTCCAGGGAGTAATTGCCCGGGGAAAGATTATAGTCAAAACTCCCGTCAGTGCCGGTTGGCGCCCACTGGGCAGTTGCATTATGAATCAATAAGGAATTGCTCGCCATGACAAAGGCATTGGCAGGATCGACTTTACCCTGTATGGAAACCATGCCCTGGTTGTTGGAAATACTCCACATTCCCTCCACAAAGGATGGCCCCGTAGAAAGGTATGCGGTGCTGCCGGAATAGTACATTCCCAGGCCAGAGGATGTTTCTCCTGTTTCAGAACCAGCATTGTATGCTGATCTCACGGGGATGAGATTGCCGCTTCCGTCAAGATATTTGAGGGTCATGCTTCCACTGAAGTTATAGAAGTCCGCAGTTGACCCGCCTCCAGGGCCGCCGATTATGAACTCTGCGTCCATGGGGATGAACCCGGTCCCCGTAAGCTGGCTCCCGCTGACCTGGAACTGAGCAGGGGGAACAGATCCTGAGGCTGTGGTTGTGGAATTGAATTGAACCTGGTCATAACTCCCGCTCCGGTCAATGTGTGTACCGTTTTCCAGCCTGCCGGAAATTGAATAATTGAAGAAAACTGCATTCCTGTTGCCAATAGTTGTGGTATTTAGGTAAAGACTTAGAGTGAATGGGGGCAATATATGGAGGGTTGGGCCTATGTCGTAATAATAGACGCCGGGAACCACGGTTCCTCCATGGGAGTAAAATTCATTTCCATTTATGACAGCTGATGGGGATGTGAAGTTCCATATGTTGTCAACAAATGTCAGCTGGCCAGTCAGGGATGAGTAATCTACAACGTTCTGCGTCCAGTACTGATAACCGGTATTCCCGAAAAGCGTAACATTGTTCAGAACTGAATTCAGCTGGATGGAAAAACTGTGTGGCGCATCTGATCCCATGTAGAATTCCTGCACAGAGGAAATATTGATTGTACCCTGAAAACTGGACGTGCTGTACGTGTACGGCACAAGTTTCCCCGAACTGTTCATAAGGCCATAACTGGATAGTCCCATGGGGGCAGGTGCAGAAGTATATGAGGGGAGAATATTCCCATCACTGATATCAGGGGCTACTGCGAAATTGGGAAGATAACGCGCATATACCGGGACAGAGGTATTATCCAGCCTTGAATTTACGAGATTCCGGAGCGAAGACCATCCTCCGGAGGCATTGAGCTTTGATGCATGCAGAATTGTTAGGTTGTTTTCAGGAGAAAGGCTGACGGACATGGAAGATGTGTTCCCCGTACTGCTGCTGTGAGATGCAGCAGAAGATGGCGTCTGGCCAGGATGCTGCAATGCAGTGCCTCCCGATGCAAGCATTGCAAAAACGGCAATCATTATGAATACGGTACCGGGTTTCAGCTGGAAGTGCATAAATGTACAGAGCACAATTTAACTATTAAATTATTATTGGTACAGCCGGAACGTAAGATTTGGGCCGTGGCCTCAGGAATCAATCGCACTGTTAGAGGTAACAGAAAACATTCAGCCCGTGGGTGCATCAATGAATCCCGCAAACTGGGCACTTAGGATTTCTGGCAATTTTTACCGACTGAAACTCATCATTCCATGGATCCATGAAGAAAAGATCGCCGGTTACTTCCTTTCCGGTGATGATCTTCATTGCCATGGTCCAGCCCAGGGATGCAGCCATAATCGGGGCAGAAGCAAGGACACCCATGGTTTCGCACGAAGCGCCATCTCCCTGGCTGTCCGGTATGAAGCAGTGAAGACATGAAGTAGAGTCCGGAACAATTGCTTTGACCTGCGACATTGTACCCACAGAAGCCACAAAGACCCATGGTATTTTTAGGGCATAACATACCCGGTTTATTATGCGCCTTGTATCCAGATTGTCAGTCCCATCAATGACAATGGTGCTTCCGGAAATTATTTTTTCTGCATTTTCCGAAGTCAGGTTCTCTGATATGGCGGTGATGGATACATCTGAATTAAAAGAAGCCAGTGCACGTGCAGCAACATCTGCCTTATTTTTTCCCGTATCTTTCTCTGCATATAATATCTGGCGGTGAAGGTTTGTCACGTCCACTGTGTCGCCATCAACAAGTTTTATGGCACCTATGCCGGCCCTGACCATTAAATCGGCAGCCGGAGACCCGGTAGCGCCCAGGCCCACAACTGTTGCAGTTGAGGACCTTAGGTGGGCAAAACCTTCCGGGCCTATTTCCCGCAGTGAAATTTCCCTTGCATACTTCAGGCCAAAGTTGAGCATCATACATGGTAATAGCTGCAAGATCATTTATATTTCCTGAAAATACATAGGATATGAAAGCAGCATTTCTTGAGACGCTAAAGCAACCGCTCGTCATTCACGATTATGAGCCACCAGAACCTGCAGGAGATGAAGTTCTGCTTGAACAGGACATAACCGGCATCTGCTACAGGGATCTTCTCACAAGGGATGGTTTCATGCCAAGGGTCAGGCTTCCCATAATTCCGGGGCACGAAATTTCAGGGCGCATCATTAAGGTAGGTCCTGGTGTGAAGGATTTTAGAGTAGGCGACAGGGTTGCAAGCCTAATTTACACGCCGTGCGGAAAATGCGAGTTCTGCCTGAGGGGGGATGAAAATCTCTGCCCCAACAAGATAACATTCGGAGAAGCTGTGAATGGCGGATACACGAAGTACGTAATTGCACATGAAAATTCACTGGTAAAGGTCCCGGCCAATGTGAAGCCCGAAGACGCATCCCTTTCTGCCTGTGTCACAGGAATGGTTTACAATGCACTTGCCAGGGTCGGGCAGCTCCAGGAAGGTCAGAGAGTCCTGATCTCAGGTGCAGGCGGAGGTGTTGGCGTCCATGCCGTTGAAATGGCCAAGGCACTTGGCGCATACGTAATTGCAGAAACCTCTTCGCAGTGGAAAATTGAGCCACTTTACAAGGCCGGTGCCGATCTTGTGGTGAGCGGAAACAATTTCGACAGAGAGATCAAGGAAAAGACCGGTGATGGTGTGCATCTGGCACTAGAAAGCGTCGGTCTTCCAACATTCGAGAAGAGTCTCAGGAGCCTCAGGACAGCGGGCAGGCTTGTTGTGATTGGAAATGTTGATCCTTCTCCGGTAGGGCTCCCGCTGGGCCTAATAATCCTGAAGGGAAACTCCATCCACGGAAGCATAAGCTCTACCAGAAATGACATGCGCAAGGTCTTAGACATGACATCACAGGGCAAGCTTCATGCAGTGGTTCACGAGAAGATTCGCCTGGAAGACGTCAACGGAGCATTTGAGGAAATGAAACAGAAAAAGTCCATGGGCCGAATCATGATAGACCTCAACCGCAACTGAAAACCTGGTACCCGGGCAATGTGCTTCAGTTTAACTGCATTTCATCCAGATTTTTTCATGCTTCCTTGAAGAAGCAAAATGCCGCGAATATGAAACCATTTATAGCAGTCCCAGCAAAGCACTGATGCATTCATAGCAGGATCGGCACAGTTGAGGATGAAACAACAGTACCATGCACCAGGGCTCATTCAACTGCATTTTATTTTTATCACCGGCAGAATAGAAAATATGATATGGCACATAACATGTAACATTGTGTACACACCGCATGAGTTTGCAATAAATGACAGGAATGAGATTTTAAAATTTATAAGGGAATACAGCTTCGGCATACTGATCACATACAGTGATGGTTTCAGGGCATCACACATCCCATTCATAATCACAAATGAGGATCCGCTTGTGCTGTGGGGGCACCTTGCCACCGGCAACGAACAGTTGCGGGGAATGGGGGATTCCAGAGCCCTTGTCATTTTCAGCGGCCCTCATTCGTATATCTCACCATCGTGGTATGCAGTACCGGGACAGGTGCCAACCTGGGATTACGTAACAGTTCATGTGGAGGGGAAAGTGAAGCTCACAGGGCGCCAGGAAACAACAAGAATGCTTGAAAAGATGGTGAGTTTCTACGAATCCGATTCTTCCCTATCAGGGAAGCTCGGAGAAGGGACCTATCAGGACATGATGTCAGGAATAGTTGGGTTCTATGTTGCCGTGGATAAAGTGTGGGCTAAAGCAAAGTTGAGCCAGAATCACAGTGAGGAAGACAGAAAAGGTGTCATTAGGCATCTGTCCCGTTCCAGCAACCAGGATGAAGTAAAGATTTCAGAACTTATCAGAAAAACCATTCATTCATGACTGTTCAAGGATAACTGCACAGAAGCAATGTCACGTTTTAACACTGCACGGGCTGGGCCAGCAAGGGGAACGAACCTGAAAATTTTATTAGGCGAAGGGCGTTCACGAATCAGGTGTATTTTATGCAGGAGCTTATTTGCAACATAGAATTTGATAGGGAAGATGACGAATTTGTCGCCAAGCTCAGGACCGAAATGGGGGGCCTCAGGGAATACAACGGGGTCACCTTTGAGGAAGTCCTTAACATGGTGATGATCGAGCTGCAGGAAGAGTTTTCCTGATGTGCATTTTGTACCATAAATTATTATTTACCGTGTTTCATTAAGATGTGTTGAAGAAATATCTTATAATTGCAGTGGCACTGTTTATTCTTATCCTGCCATCTGTTGGTGCCGCATCTCCTGCAGGTTCGCAGCAATCGTACATGAAAATTGACAGATGGCCGGGGGTAGAGATAAATCTGACAAATTCAACCTTCAACCTTACATTTGCTGCAATGATACTTCACGAGGGGCATTTCAACTATGTTGCAAGATTCCCTGAACAGCAGTGGGCTGTAAGCAAGATCAATTCCACCACAATTGAGTACGCGGCTGACATCAATTTCAGGCCATTCTTCGGGCCCATGTGGGATTTCCCGCAGGCTGCGGCAAATGAAGACAACCAGAAGAACAATGCGGGGGTTGCTGACTTCAATTTTCATGGACCCCCCATAAGTGATATAGCGGCGCACAGCAACATAACCATGCAGAAATTCTCAACTGCAATAACTGAGGCAAACGGTACCTCATACAATTCAACCGGGCTCAGGATATCAATCGGCCTGACATCCAGTGAAATATCAGGTTCAGGCTACCTTGTCCTGATACAGTTCCTTGGCGCCAGGGCCGGCGAAAGGGAGGACATTTACCATACCTTCTACGGCTTTGCTCAGGATATGAAGTTCCAGAGCCCTGAGGGAATAGAGGCCCGGGATCAAAACATTTCCGCCTATTACATCTGGGACAACTCCTACGAGATCAACGGGCAGGAACAGCAGCTTCAAAATTATACCTATACGTCTGGCGGGCTGACGTTGCTGGAATTCCGTTACAATTTCACCAGCGGCATAAATTCGCTCTTCCAGGACCCGTATTTCAGCGTTCCAGCTTTTAATGTTTTCAACAGCAGGTTCATTGACAGCGGCATAAAAACAGCAGCTGACTTTATTATTGAGCACGCAGAACTCTTGAGTGCAGGGATTGCCACAGGGATGGTTCTGGTAGGCATTCCTTACGGAATGCACAGGCGCAGACAGCTATGATCTGTCCAGCATTGATATAATGTTTTCAGTGAGCGTATCAAGGAAACTTTCCCTGAATTTATTAAGTGTGTCCGTAACCATCCCCGGATCATTGAGGCAATAGATGAAATCCTCACCGGCGCATTCTTCCAGTATTCCCTCTTCCAGCATTTCTTGTATTATGCCATTCTTCTTTTCCTGCAGAGACCTGCGCCCCCTTTCCGTGCAGGCCCTGTCGATGCCTCCTTTCTGCAGTGCAGTGTAGATGAGCTCCCTGCTGACCGGATTGCGGAGATAATAGATGATCCTGCGCTGTTTCAGCCCTGTTCCGGCGGTTGTGAAATATCTCTTCACCTTTCCGTCCATACGGTAATGGATGCGTTCCGACTTCTCAAGCTGATAAAGGTGGTATTCGACCTGCCCTACTGCCGCCCCTGATTTTCTCTGAATTTCCCTGAAATGTATGCCTGGATTCGCCTGAATGATCTGCAGGATGGCATCTCTCAGGGGCGGGTCTTCTGTCAATCTCTAACTACCTCTCACTATTCCGAAGTAGAAAAGCAAAAGGACAGCCACATCCGTGAGCAGAAATATGTCTGCAAATGAAAATGGAGACTGGATATATATGAGGCCGGAGATGGTATATATGATTGAATCAAGGAGGAAAAGGGCGAAAACCGCAACAAGGTATGCAAGCAGCCTGATCCTGCTCTTTCTGTATGCCCTGACACCAACTATAAGTATGAAGACAGCAAGCACAGTGGCAAGCCCTGACAGGTAGTATGAAAGATCAAGCATCGTGAAGGCTAACTATCATGGCTTAATAAATATTCTAACATATTGCGGTCATGTGAATGATACTGCAAACCCCAGCTCATTAAGCTCTTTTTTCATTCTGTCCCTGTAAGATCTGTCTCCAACAATCTTTGTGACCCTGAGCATCCTGTCAGATTTTCTGGCCGAAAATCCAGATACGATGTTTCCATCCTCAACAAGCAGGAACAGATTTGTGGAACCCACCCTGCTTTTTATGTAATCCTGGAAGTAGAGCATGATTAAGTCTTTGGGTATAATCACCCTGAACGCACCGGAATGAGAAGGGCGTTCCTTCGCTTCAGGACTTACATATATCATTGAGCCTATTCCAGTAGTTATACCCTTGATAATTCTTCCCGATTTCACAAGATTATGCAAAACTCTTCCGAACTCAGCCAGATCGGGATCATCCGATACCATCCTGTATCTGTGCTCGTCAAAGAAACCGAAATTCTTCAGCATCCCCCTGAGAATGGTCTCAACAGCCTCAGATTTCCTGTATTTTTCCGGCACAAAAACGTACCTTCTGTCATAGTCTCTGGCAATGATGCATCTTGAATAAAGTTCCTTGATGGTGGATTTCACACCCATTATATCCCGGCGCAGATGCATCATGATATCAGATTCTGTGGCTCCGCCAAGCTCCATTATGGCATGAAGGACCCTCTGCTGCTGTTCGTCCAGCTCTCCTCCCCGGATTGATCTGTATAGTGATATTGTGTCCAGTGTGGCGTAGGCCTGAATGCCGAATGGCCCCTGAAATGTATACAGCAGCCTGGACTGATAATAATTGTGAAGAAGTGTGTTTTTCATTCCCAGATAAGCGGATTCCACCTCATTCCTGACACCAAGCACGAATTCCTTCAGGACCTCATAGACTATGTTTCCATCATTCCTCTGGGCGTGCAGTATGGCGTAATTGAAAAGGTCATCCTCTGTGAGGTCAACTATCTCTGCATCTCCCAGTATAAGCGATTTTCTGGATACCTTGAATCCGGCATCTTCAAAGGGCTTGATCAGTGTTTCCAGGGGCTGTTCAACGAATATTATTTCACATCCGGATGCGGATGCATAATGTTTCAGGGATTCCAGCAGGCTCTTTGGTTCAGCAATCGAGCCATATATATTGCTCACCCAGAGAACATTGGTCTTAATGGCCATGGAGAGACTTGCAGTTTCATTGCCATTTTCCACAACAACCCAGTTGTAATCTATTTCCCTGAGATATTTCTTCCCGAGGTAAATCTCCAGTGGATCTGTCACTGGTACAAGGGCAGAAGTTCCCGGATTGAAACTGAGCTTTCTGGCGCCGTAGTACATGTCATTTCTTATGAATACTGCCCTTATTCCAGATTCACGGATTGCATCATCCGGATCGAGCCAGAAATTCCTGCCTATTTCCTGCCTTGAAATGGGGCCGAACCTCTCTACAAGGAGCCTGAAGGCTTCCGCTTTGCTTCCCTGTGCCTGAATCCCGAAGAGGGGCACGAAGTTGCCGGAATCATCGCGGGTTATTGCAAGGCGGAACTCCAGATTGCGCAGTGCCTGCCTGACAATCTTGAGGGGGCTGCCGGATCTGCTTGCAAGATCCTTTTCTGAGGCTGGCCCTGACCTTATGATGGCGAATATTTTCGCCTCCTCATCATTGGCCTTTTCGTATCTAAGGGTGAAAAGTGCCATAGCAAGCCATGAGGCTACGTATCCATTCCTTCCTTTAATGAAGCGGCCCCTTAGAATTGTGTTTTCAGCAACAAGGCCGTCAAGGTCTGATGGCTTAGCATCTGCCCCCCTTGCAATGATGCTGGCAATATCATAGGCATATCCGTATTTCTCGAAATATTCTCTGCAATCAGTTACCGGCAATGAGAAATTCATTACCCTCGCCTGAAGATCGTTGATCTCGCCCTTGCCCGTCATTTCATCTATGTCGGACCTGAGGATATACTGTTTCGCAAATACTGGTGTTATATAATCGTACACAAGTGTGCCTTCATTCACAAGGCTGTCCAGAACAGGCTGCAAAAGATCATTCGGAACAGGCAGCCTTATTGAGATCTCGTCTCCCGTCAGGGGTCCAAGGCTTCCTATTATGAGGAGAGCCGCAGTCCTGAGGGCGGACTGGATATCAATATCCTCCAGATAGAGATCGTTAAGCCTGTACACTGCAATGCCATTCCTCAGGTGCCGTCTTATCATATATGAGGATTCAAGCCTTGAAAGGTCTTCCTTGAGGCGGCTGTCCTCAATGCCCGTTTCCTTCAGGATTTCATTAAATGTAAGGTCCCTGCAGGAATCCATAACCTTCGACAGTTCCTGGTCCAGCTTTATCTCCGACTGGAAAATGCGCCTTATGGCAGGATAGTGGTCCACGTGTGTCCAGACTGTGCCCCTTATGTATGCCGAAACAATAATATCATCGTTTATGAGCTTCTCATTCAGGTCAGAGACCGCAACTTCGGCATATGGATACGGGCTGTTTACCCTGTTCCTGAAGGGATCGATCCAGAGAAAGTGAAGCGCTGCCTTTTCATAGGAAACTTCATCATTTATTCTGGGCACCTTTGATCTGAAATACTCATCAACTTCCTGCTGGCTCTGAAACAGGAAGTGCATATCCTGGGATCCGTAGACCTTGTCCAGTATCCGGCCCTGAAGCTCCTTGAGCAGCTTTGATCTGTCCTCCATGAGCACCATGTCCGAGACGCCAGCAAGAATAAGGCCGTAAGAAAATGGGCTTGTTTCCTGCCTGTAGTCCAGTATTGAATAATGCTTTCCGCCTATTACTTCCTGAATATATTTCTGGGCACGTGGGACATCCATCATATCATTCATGATTTCGTGGAAGGTTTCCTTGATTACAGGAAAATTCCTCATTTCTTCAAGAGTTTTAAGGAGCTTATCGCTCCGGAGCTGCTGCCTGGCAACCGAGATATCATATCCCTTATACTTCCTGAGTACCATCAGTGATCGTGCGGCGCAATGCCTGAACCTCTGCTTGAAAACTTCAGTATTTGAGAGGCTGCGCCTGACCAGTTCCGGGAAATCCTGATCCTTCAGCAGCAGAACTGCTTCCTTTATTGGTATTTTCTTTTCATATGTTAGCATGAAGCCATCATCTGTCACGGTAACCCTGGTATTGACAGAATAGTTGTTGGAAAGGACAAGCGCAAATGCTCTAGATAATGCATCATTGACTCTCCTGCCCAGTGGGATGTGGAATATCATGTTGTAAAGGCCTGCATTGTCCTTGTAGCCCTCTATGAGAAGATGTGTATCAGTAGGTATTCCGAACCTGCTCTGTGTCTTCAGGTAGGATATCAGGCTTTCAGCGCCATATTCATCCACGTGGTAATTCTCAATAAGCCATGGCCTAACATCCTCTCCCCTTTCAATTTTTGATATGGCGGTTTTCCTGAACTCCCCTATGAGAACCCCCAGGTCATAGCTCCTTGGAAGCATTTCCCCTGACCAGGATGGAACTGTGGGTCGCATTCCGGTGGCATCCTTCACGTATACCCTGTTCCGGCTTGACTTCATATACATGTACGATTTTGCGCCAAGAACAAAAATATCTCCCTGCTTAAGGCGCTCCACAAATTTGTCACTGAGCTGCCCCAGATTCCTGCCCTTCTCATTGATCACCTTGTAGTCGGCTTCGTCAGGTATGGTCCCAACATTCATGAAATAAATCATCCTGCTGCTTTTTTTCTTTCCGAAGGTATTCTGAGCCTCATCGTACCATATTTTGGAATAGATGACGTTATCCTCTATCCTGCCGGAGAGGTAATTGATCACTTCCATGAAGTCCTCTTTCTCCAGTGTGTGGAACGAATACGAATTTCTTATGAGATTGAATGCTTCGTCCACTGTCCATACCTTTTCCAGCGTCATTCCCACAACTGCCTGTGCAAGCACATCAAGGGAGTTTACGGGCACAACGACCTTGTCAATATCCCGGTCGTAAGCAGCCTTAGTAAGTACCGCACATTCCATCAGGTCGTCAAGATCAAATACCAGGAAGCGGCCCTTAGAAAGATCATTAATGCCGTGGCCTGAACGGCCTATTCGCTGGAGCCCCTTGGATACGGATTTAGGGCTTCCTATCTGAACAACCAGGTCGATGTAGCCAATATCGATTCCAAGTTCAAGGGACGTTGATGTTATGACGCACTTCAGTTCACCATTTTTCAGTTTGTTCTCCACTTCTATTCTTGTTTCTTTTCCAAGTGAGGAATGATGCGCCTCTATGCTTTCGATTCCCCTGGCCTTAAGTCTCATTGCCACATGCTCTGTTCCGCTTCTGGTATTTGTGAATACCAGTGTGGTCTTGTGGTCGTTTATCAGTTTCACCAGGGTATCATACATTCTTTCATTGGCTACTTCGTAACTTGTCTTTGTAAGGTCACTGACTGGCGTTATGACCTTCAGATCAAGGAATTTCTTTGTATCAACGTCGATTATTGTGAAATCTCTCGGATTGTCGCCATCATAACCGCATAGATAAGTGGCTATGAGATCCAGTGGCGCCTGGGTTGCAGACAGTCCAATCCTGACGAAATCTTTGTTTGCTGCTGCAAGCCTTTCCAGGTTGATGGAGAGCAGTGCCCCCCTCTTTGTGGCTGAAATCTCGTGAATTTCATCAATGATAAGATACCTGAGGTCCTGTAGCTTTTCCCTGAACTTCGGTGCAGATAACGCAAGTGAAAAGGATTCAGGCGTTGTTATGAGTATGTGTGGGGGCTTCCTGAGCATTTTCTGCCGTTCATTCTGAGGGGTATCGCCTGATCTTACCGCTACCCTTATTCTGGGGAGCTTCATTCCTTCGGATTCTGCCAGATCGTAAATTTCGCCAAGTGGCGTGTTGAGGTTCTTGTTTATATCATTGGCCAGAGCCTTAAGGGGGCTTATGTAGAGGCAGTATATCCTATCTTCAAGCTTCCCTTCACGCGCAAGGGCAAACAGCTCATTGATTACTGAGAGGAAACCAGTAAGGGTTTTGCCGGTTCCAGTTGGGCTTGAGACAAGGACATTCTTCCGTGCATGTATAACTGGAATGGCCCTTTTCTGCGGGTCAGTAAGCCCAGTGTATTTCTGGTTGAACCATTTCGATATCAATGGATCCAGAAACGGAAGGTGATCTTCCACTTGAAACCTGTCAACTTCGCCCTGCTGCATGTTTTTTAACCTTGTACTGAGTTGTAAACAATATATAACATCTTCGATAATAGAATTCACCGGAAAACGCTTTATGCACTGCTGCCATAAAGGATGTTTTAATGAACCATTTCAAGCCCTTTGACCGGCAGCAATTGTGCGTGATGCAGAATCCTTCAGCAGCTTCCTTGCCAGGTTTTCAAGAGTTGAATCGCGTTCCCTCGTCCCCCTGAGCACATCCGAATAGAATTCTATGGCTCTGTCGTAATCTGCAACATTCACTGGCTTGGGAACGCCATCCTTTCCGCCAACCGCAAAGGAGAATTTTACAGGATCTGTGAATGAAGGCTTTTCCCCATATATAACCTCCGCAAGATAAGAAAGTGCCCTGATGGTGGATTTCCCAACTCCCTTCATAAAAGCCATTTCCGGGAAGCTTGATGGCTGGTACTCATATATCTCGCGCATCTTTGCCCAGTTTATTCTGTAGTCAAGCCTGAGGACATCCTGCTGACTCTGGAAATTATCAAGGGTCTTCTGTGGGCCATCAGTCAATTTTATCCTATATCTGTATGGGTCCTCACGGGCTATTTCCAGCATGGATCTCCTGTTCCTTTCACTGTTTCTCGTGGTCAGATCAACTACCTTGTCCATTTCCCAGGGAGTTGAAATGCCATTCCTGCCATCATTTAGAAAGTCGAGGCCGGTTCTGCTTATCCAGTGGTATCTTCTTGCCATTTTCATGGCCGGGTTCATTCCCTGCTGAACGATGCTCCACTTTCCACGGGTATCCATAACCAGGAACTGCATATAAAGATCAAAGCCATCAATGAGAAGATTCTGATCCACCCTTGCAATCCTTCTGGCATCCTCCATTATCCTGTGCATTTTTGAATCTGAGACTGCACCGGAAGAGACTATTTCTTCAGATTCTCTAGACATTTCACCAAGATGCCTGCCCTTTCCGCCGAGAATGAACACCGGCGAATCCTTCAGTCCAGAATAATGTTCCTTAATGGCGCTCAGGGTTGCGGTGGTCGTCCCGCTTGAATTCCAGTCAAAGCCTATTGCCAGGGAAAGTGAATGGAACCAGAAAGGATCAGAAATCTTTTCCAGATATTCCTCAATCCCAAACCGCTCTATGATCAGATCCGAGATGATGCCTCCCAGCTTTACCATTCTGCGATAAAGGTATTCCGGGGGATGGCCGTAATGGAGGGGAAGAATCGCTGAGCCTTTTCTTTCCAATGCAAAGTCATGGCATCTATAATTTTAACGTTTGCTGAACTGAATTTATCCCAAAAACAATTGTGAGCGCAACACATCTACTGAAAAAAGGAAAGAGAAATATTTCCAGAAAATTACTCTTTTTTCTCTTCAGCTTTCTTCTCTGGTTCCTTTTTGGGGGCAGCCTTCTCTTTCTTGGCTCTGGGTTTTGTCTCCTTAGGTCTCTGTTCCTGAGCCTTTGGCTCCTTCTTTATCTCTGTGTACCCGCACCTTCCACAGGTGAACCGGTCAGCATGCTCTGCAAGAAACACACCAGGTCCGCATCGAGGGCAAAACCTTCTCTTCCTGACCAGTTTTGAATCTTCAAGGACATAGAGCTCGCGCTTCATCACTTGCCTTCGCCCTCCTTTCCTTTCAGTCCGTTTCTGATAAGCTCATAATCCGGCTCATAAAGCATTGCGCTT
>JAJZAW010000043.1 GCA_021799185.1 Thermoplasmata archaeon | reverse complement strand
GATTTTTCTATCTTTTTCTTCAGGTCGGCGATCTCTGCCTGAAGCTCCTTGTTCATGGGATTGTGTTTTGCCCTTGCCTCAAGCTCTTCAAGCTTCATCTCAAGACTCTTCTTCTTCCTGGTCAAATCTCTTTTGCTTAGCCCCATCTTCCCTTCTTGTTATGCCATCCCTACTTAAATGCTTTCCCTGAACATGCAGGAATTATTTCAGATGAGAACCTTAGCAGGCAGTATTCTTATAGGAATGAGGCAGGACTCCTGCAGGTTTATCATGGATTGCCACTGCCATGTGGAAAATTATTCATATGCCCGGCCAATCCTGAGCTCGGATGTTACTTGAACCTGCCATTTTGCTTGCTGCCCTTGGAATAACGCTCCTTGAGATGTCGGAGGCTTCGGCGGTGGCTCTTGCCCTGCATGGAGATTCGCGATCAACCATTCCTTTCTTTGCGGTTGCCCTTGGGGTAATTGTAATCCTGATTCCCACCGCCCTTGCAGGAAATTTCATTGCCCTGTTCCCGCTTTTCTACGTGAGGATTGCCTCTGCAACTCTCCTGCTTTATTTCGGGCAGAGGCTCATGAAAAGCGCAAAGCGATCCATGAAGTTCCAACGCATTGGCTTTCCACCCGGAGGGCACGGCGATACCGGAAAGAGTGTTGCCAGCACGGCGTTTTCAGTTGGAGTTGTGGAGGCATTTGAGGCTGCAATTGTTCTTGTGGCACTGTTCCCTGAGAATTACGATTCTACCCTTATTGGGCTTGTCATAGGCATTGTGGCAGTAATTGCAGCAGCATACATACTGAGGAGCCAGATAAGGAAGGTCAAGCAGGCAAACATGAAGGTGGCTGTTTCCGCTTTGCTGCTTTCGTTCTCACTGTTCTGGTACATCGAATCGGTGAGTACCATAGATGATCTGTTCCTCCTGCCGTTCTTCGTGGGCTTTTTCCTGCTGGTGTACTACTATTCCACAAGAAATCTGCCTCCTGCACCTTCCACCAGGGCACCGGAGTAACCGGCATCCTGGTTTCTATCTTCTTGCCGGCGAGAAGAATATCTTCTTGCCTTCCTTGATGTAGTTGTAGAGAGCAGCTCCTGTGTCACTGGCTATCTTTATCCTGACAATTCCCTTATTGGAACTCTTTGCCTGGAGTACAAGTATATTGTCTACATAGAACCTCACATCCATGTTAGGCTCGCCCACGGTGAGGTAGATTATCTTGTTCTTGATCTCCGTGTAAGCTTCCTGCCTCTGCTCCTCCCGGGATTCCTCAAGCGGCTCAACCTCTATCCTCACACCAAGGCGCTTTTCCAGCTCCGAGATTGTTGCGCCCTTCTTTCCTATTAGCCGCGAAATGCTTGATTCATCCACCTGGACCAGTATCCTGTTCTCCCCAACCATCTTCACGACCACACGTCCGGAGCCTGTTATGCGCCTTATCTCCTGAACTATGCGATCCTCTGCCAGCTTGAAGAAGGACCCTCGTTCCGGGTTCTTCTGGACTGGTACAACGACTATCTGCTCGCCGAAGGTGTAAATCTCGAATACTGTGGCCTGGCTGAAGAAGTCACGGACCTCTATTACAGGGCGCGCAAGATCCTCCTCCTGCATCCCGCTTGGGACCTTGACGGAGTACTGCGTCACCAGGACTGATGCAACTGCGCCCCTTTCGATGAATATGATTGTGTCAACAACCTGTGGAATCATCCCGAGCTCTATCCTTCCGATGAATCTCTGGATTGCATCTATGCCACGTGTGGCATGAACAACACCTATCATGCCCACGCCTGCCAGCCTGAGGTCAGAATACACATGGAAATCGTTTGTCACCCTCATCTCATCGAAAACAGTATAATCCTCCCTGACAAGAAGGAGAATGTCCCCGGTCTTTTCCATGGACCCTTCAAGGCCCGTGTACTGGGTAATTTCCTTGGAGACCTGGAGGTCCCTGGGTCTCTCCATGGTCTTCACGACCTTCCCAAGTGAACTCAGGTATTCCGCAAGTGCCTGTACAAATGTGCTTTTGCCTGCCCCTGGCCCGCCTGCCACAAGAACCCCGTTTGCCTGGTTTTTCAGCCTCTCCAGGAGCTCGGGCCTTAATCTGTAGTCATCAATGGTGAGCTTCACGATGGGCCTCACCGCAGTTATTTCAAGATCATCGGAAAAAGGCGGCCTGGTTATGACTATACGTATGTTGTGGAGCTGGATGACGGTTGCTCCCCGTGCGTCCATCTCTATGAATGAATCGTCCTCGTTCCTTCCTCTCTTCACGATGTGGTTGGCTATTTCCTCAAGATCTCCCCTTGTTATTTTGTATCGGAGCTTCTCATACTTGATTTCGCCGGGAGGGCCCCTCTTGAGGACGGGTTCCATTTCAGCCTTAAGGTGGACTGAACTTGTTATGTCATCAAAGAATTCCTCTATGTTTTTTGGTGCCCTTGTATCTGGTGCAATATATTCAACCCTTATGCCCTTTATGAGGGCAATGTCTCTCTGTATCTGGTCTCCGGTAACCAGAATCGCGTCATTCTCAAATGCGACCATCCTGATGATCTCGTCAATCTCGCCGCTCTTGGCCCGCTTTATCTGCCAGTCTGCTGGCCTGCGGCCCTGGATTTCCACATAGATGATGCCGTCATCGGCCATTTTCCTGATCTTTTTGAGCTCTTCCAGAGCTGCGAAACCTATTGACTTGCCTTCATTTGCCTGATGCTCCACCTCAGACATCATGGCTTCCGACAGAATCACCCTGCATTCAGACTGACGGGAAAGAAAGGAAGTAAATCGGCCGTCAATGATCACTGAAGTATCTGGAACGTAATCCACGGATTAGATAGTATTCATAATTATATAATCAGATCGAATAGGGCGGGCAATGGATTCCATCCGATGTGAAGATCCTTATTCCAGGGAGCTTGCTGAAATTATCCGGAAAACCTTTCCTGGCATAATTCCGCCTGATTCAGCCCTTGGTTTTTCAGGGGGCATTGACAGTTCACTCATCAATTTCATCGCAGGAAACAGGCTTCACCCCTATAATGTAAGCATGCCAGGATCGAAGGACCTCTCCAATGCCACCATGGTATCGGAACGCCTAGGATTCACGTTCACGCACATTGATCCCAGTGGATTGGACTTAAAAAAATACAGGGAGATGGTACGCGAGGCTGATCCGGGGATCTTAGAATCAGATATTGGCTATGAGGTTGTTCTTGCCATCCTTCTGGATCATATAGATGAAGAATACCTTGTCACCGGCCAGGGATCTGATGAACTCTTCTATGGGTACAGGCGATTCATTGATAATCCTGATCTCACCAATGCGGCGCACATGAAGAAACTTTACAGTTCAACACTCCCCCGGGAAGAAAGGCTGGCCAGCTCCATGGGGAAGAAGCTTGTTACGCCTTACCTGAGCCCTGAAATCCTGAAGAAAATAGAGGGGATACGGAGAGAACAGAATATAAGGGAGAACATGAATAAGTTCATGCTCAGGCAGGCTGCTGTATGCCTTGGATACCCAGTTGATCTGGCAATGATTCCAAAGAAGGCCGCTCAGTACGGGTCGGGAATTCAGAAACTCATCAGGCAGTAGGGTGAGACTTCATTGTGCTGTTTAGACATCGCCTTAAAATTGCACTTGCCCCAACCCTCGGGACGATGATATGCCCTATAGGGAATTGAGCAATAAAGTCTATTTTGTTAGTTGTTAGACAGTTTTAATACGATCGATGGATTCAACATCGTGCTCATCAGCGACCTCGAGGGATCACCATCTCTAGAAATTGTAAATCTTGTTCTACAGATGCAGGCCAAAGGCGAAAAAATAACTTCACTTGCAGTAGGGGAACCTGCCTATGATACTCCAAAGGAGATAATGGATGTAGCCGTTAGAAACATGTATGATGGGGATACACACTATACATCTTCTTACGGCATTCAGGAAGTAAGAGAGGCTGTTGTAGACAAAGTTATCAGGAAGAATAGAATAAATGCTGGTATCAACAATACAATATTTATGGCGGCCAAGCAGGCCATTTATACAGCTATGATGGCCATAGCAGGAAGAAGAACAAGCATCCTTGTTCCCAATCCCGGATATTTTTATACCGAACCAGCCCTGATTGCAGGCCTTGAACCGGTGAGATATAGGCTCAACCAAGACCTTTCTTTTAACGTTGATGATGTAATTTCTAGAATGGACCGACAAACTGCAGCCATCGTGCTTAACTCCCCTGGTAATCCAACCGGAAGGATAATAGACGAAGGCGATCTTAGAATACTGTATGATAAATGCAAATCGCTGGGTATCAAGATAATCAGCGACGAAGCATATGAGGACATAGTATATGAGAACAGACACTTCTCTGTTGGTTCCCTTGAAGAAACTCCAGATGATGTGATCTCCGTATTCAGCCTGTCCAAGAGCTATTCTATGACGGGATGGCGAGCTGGATATACCATTGCCAGTGACATGATTGTTGAGAAAATGGCAAGGTTTATTGAGCATACCTACACCTGTTCTCCACCATTCATACAGAAAGCATCTGCTTTTGCATTGAAGCACGGTGATAGATACATTGAAGAGTTCAGGGAGGACTTCAGGAAGAAGAGAGCTTTTGTTATGAAGCGACTTTCGGAAATAATTGGTATCGGTACTTCACCAATTGATGGGGCTTTCTATGCTTTTCCCTCATACTCTATCCGTAAGAGTTCTTCTGCATTGGCAAAAGAGCTTCTTGAGAATCATAATGTTGCACTCCTCCCAGGCAGCGCATTTGGAGATGCTGGAGAAGGACATTTGAGGATATCTTTCTCAGGTTCGCAGGAATCGCTGGAATTAGGCCTTAATGAACTTGACAGATACATTACATCAAAGAGCTAGCCATCTTGCGGATGGATTCAAGCGAGTTTCTATATTCCAGCTGAATGGCTTCCCTGTCAGCTCCGAACATGATGAAGTTGAAGCCTCGCGATAGAATGGCTGTTGGATTCCTATTAGCCAGTGGACTGTAAATGCCGGTCACAAGATTCCTCTTCCTTGATTCCTGAAGAATCTTATCAACTGCTGAGACGAAATCATTATTCTCCCAGGACAGTTCAATTCCAAGGGCGGCAGAAAGATCCACAGGACCAATAAAACATCCATCCAGCCCTGACACTGACAGAACATCTATCAGATTCTCATATGCCTTTCTGGTCTCGATCTGGATTATGACCAACTGAGTGTTTGCCTCTTTTAAATATTCACTGAATCCGTAACCATACCTAGAAGCCCTCCCAGGACCTACACCCCTTACACCATGTGGAGCAATCTTGGAGTAGGCTACGGCGTCAGCAGCTTCCTTAGCTGTCTCGATTCCTGGTATTATAATTCCTGAGACTCCCGTATCTAGAACTTTCTTTATTTCATTCTTCTCAAGCCCCCTGATCCTAGCCAGAACTTCCATGGGTTTTGCGGCCATTATGATGTCTTGAAGATCTGAGACCCCGATTACGGAATGTTCCATGTCTACTATTAGAAAATCAGGTGACAGAAGGCTGATCATCTCCGACACACTTGAATCCCCAATACTGATAAGGGGAGCTAACAGTAACTTTGAATTTTTAAGTTTATCAGGAAAGGAGGATGCATTTGTCACAACATTAAAGCGGGATAAGACTAAAAGAATTTTGTCTCTCTGTAAACAAACAGGTCTCCCTCTGTTGAAAGAGAGACTGGTTGCCAGTGCAGAATTCCTGGTTATTTTCTGAAGATCGCTAGTTTTATCTCTGTCATTTCCTGAATGGCAAACCTTATCCCTTCCCGGCCTAGTCCGCTCATTTTCATACCGCCAAATGGCATTGTGTCCACCCTGAAGTCAGAAGTGTCATTGACAAGAACAGACCCGAATTCAAGCTTCTGGATAGCCTTAATGGCCAGATCAAGGTTCTGAGTATATATTCCGGCCTGCAGACCGTAAGGTACATCATTGGCCATTTCAATGGCCTGATCGAAATCCTCAACCTGCTGCAATATTGAAACAGGGCCAAATATTTCATTGCGCCAGATACTGGAATGATGATTCACGTTCTGCAGAAGCGTTGGATAATATACGTTCCCGTCTCTTCTTGCCCCCGTAAGTATTTCTGCTCCATCCTTCACAGCCTGGTTGACTTCCTTCTCCACCCTTATGGCTTCCCCCTCCGTAATCATTGGACCAATGTCTGTGCTTTCATTTAGAGGGTCACCCACTTTTAGTTTTGACACCAGATCTACAAGTCTATCGGAAAGCTCTTTGTACACGGACTTATGTATAAGTATACGCTGGGAATGAATACAATTCTGGCCCTGTGATTCCGTGGCTGCGTCAACAATTGCCTCAGCGGCTTTCTCCAGATCAACATCATTCCAGACAATCACTGGAGAATTGCTCCCCAGCTCCATTGAATATTTCTTGATTCCGGCCTTTTTAATCAGCTTTTCAGCTGCTTCCAAGCCGCCTGTGAATGAAACTTTCTTTATGTCTTTTGATTCCAGAAAATAACTTGAAACTTCACCTCCTCCAGAAGCCAGTACCGTCTGCATCGCATATTCTGGAAGGCCAGAATCATTTATCAATTCATTCAGCTTAACGCAGGAATATGGCGTTAGAGAGGCTGGCTTGTTGATTATAGAGTTCCCGGCAGCAAGAGCTGGACCAACCTTGTGCGCAACGAGATTCAGAGGATCATTGAATGGAGTTATAGAGAAAACTGTACCAATGGGCACTCTGTTGTAGTAGGCTAAACGGTTTCTTCCCCTGAATTCCACGTCCATTGGGATTGTCTCTCCGTAGATACGTTTTGATTCCTCCGCAGAAAAGAGCAGGGTCAGGGAAGCCCTTCTGGCTTCTCCTCTTGAATATTTTATTGGTTTTCCCGCTTCATTAGAGATTATCTTAGCAAACTCATCCCTGCGATTTTCAAGTTCCCTTGAGACCTTAAAAAGAGCTTCATAGCGTTCGTAAGAGGGGGTGCCCCTCATCACTTCAAAGGATTTCTTAGATCTATCCAAGATCACTTCTACATCGGGAAGTTTAGTATCCTTGAGTTCTACAAAATTCTCACCATTATACTTGTTCTTAACAATCATAGTGGTGAATAACTTCACTAATAATATAAGTTAAATGGTTTGGCTATAACGAATGTAGAAATCGAGGATTTATCTGACTCGAAAAATCTAAATCTACGGTCATAGATGTAAATCCTCCAAAGACCTTGATATTCTCAAGATATAAGCGTCACGAACAACAATTATTTGTGTGTATGACCCAGAAATGCATTGATTCATTTCACGTCATATGCACCTTTGCTGAAATTCATCATCGGAACAGACTAACCAAGTCTGTCATTGCCGCTTGGGCAGTCTGAATCCTGCCCGCACCTGGTCCCATGGAATATATTATTCCAAGAGTGTCCGTTTCAAATTCAATGGCATTCATTACGCCTTTCACGTTTGCAAGAATATCGTCATTAGACAGTTTCATCGGTTTGACATAGGCGGTATTTCTGTCAGCATAGGCGATGAGTTTCGTTTTCTGTTTAGCCTGTTCCTGGTTGATTTCCCTTATGCCTTCCACTTCAATCTTGTTGAATTCATGATTCCAGCCTAGTAGATTTGAAATGATAGTTATCTTGGCTGCCGCATCAAAGCCATCAACATCATTGGATGGATCTGCCTCGGCGTATCCAAGCTGCTGAGCCTTCTGAAGGGCGATATCAAATGTGTTTCCTTCTTCCATTGAGCCTAAAATGAAATTTGTAGTGCCATTCATAATGCCTCTAACGCTCTTGACCTCGATTCCAGGCAATAATTCCAAAAGGTTAAATGACGGAGTCCCTGCCATAACTGTGCCTTTCATGAGGAATTTCACACCTCTTTCTTTTGCTAGATCATTTAGCTCCCTGAATTTCAAAGCAGAAGGCCCCTTGTTGGTAGTAATCACATTTTTTCCTAGGCCCAGGGCCGTATGGATGTGAGTGAAGGCGGGTTCTGCGCTTTTAAGATCAAGCCAGGTGAACTCGCAAACGATATTAGCATCGGAATTCTTTATCGCCTGAACAGGCTCTATCTTCGGATACGTTTTTCCTCCTTTCAGTTCATCTAATATGTTTTCCTCTGGATCTATAATATGACCATACTTCATGTCAACAATTTCAGAAATTGAAACACCTTTCAGACCAAGTGCCTCCTGCTTGGAGTGGAATAATTCATAAAATCCCTGACCCACTGTGCCAAAACCGAGTACAAGGATTTTAGACTTCTTTTTTTGCATATTCATTAATTTCAAGCATTTAATTAAAGTTTATTTGTTTTAATGCGCTGAAGAGACGTTTTATTCACAGGTGTACCTATTGACACCAAATTATTCATCGCTAGTTTTGAATATTAACACTAACAGCTGTCATAATGAAAAAGAATCATATTAACAATAAAGCTTGCTGTGCCTTCCAGTCCGTGGCAATCAAGATGCTGGCGCCAATGATCTTGAGGTATTAACGGCTGGGAAAACATGAATAAAGTTTGCATCTTTCCCCTGTTCATGGTTTTCAATTCTGAATCAACTGATATTTGAAATCTATGTAAAATAACATTTTTCCCCTTCTTACAAGCTCTTCGTTGTGTTCCCGCCGGTCTTGCCTGTCAGTGTAATGTTCGCCCCGGCCTGACATGGTGGCTGCTGTTTACGATATTCATATTTTTATATTGATTAATATGTTATTCGTATGTGGAGGCTGCGGTTCTAATAACTTTCACACTGAGATATGAAGGAAAGATTAGAGGTGAGGAGCTACAAACTGCCCAATGAATCTATGAGGGGAAAAGTCAGAATATTGAGCATCAACTCGCTGGTGGAATATTCGAATGCCATTATGAATAATATATTTCATTTTTCACATTTGATAGTAACGCTTGTACGAAAGGTGAAGATAAAGTTCGTGTTTGCATGCTTCCAATAAAATGTTCAGGCTATGAAGATTACGAGGTGGTAGGGGTAGCTCTTGAGATTTTTATGATGTATAAGGAAATCAGCAGAAATATAGATGGAAAATGCTGTTAATATATGCAATACTATAAAAATCCCGATCTAAATAGTGAAGATGGCAGAATTAAAGAAGTTGTCATAAATTTTCCATAATAATTAAATATTACCATCCCGTTACATTTTTGGCAAGTAAAATATATAAGGTGGGACACTTGGTTGATGAAGGCTATGAGAAGACTGAACTCCCCTTGAAGGGAGAAGGAAACTACCGTAAAGAACTCAACTTTTGGCATGTGGTGTTGCTAACCGTAGGGGCAATTTTTGGATCTGCCGTTGCATTTGTACCGATTTATGTTCTGGCATATGGTGGCCCTGCTGGCATCCTTGCGTGGCCCATAGCTCTACTGCTTATTTTACCAATTGCATTTGTGTACGTTGAATTGGGATCGATGTGGCCAAGAGCTGGTGGCGTTGCTTACTATCCTGCAAGAAGCCATGGAACCCTTGTTGGACTCATTAACGGTTGGAGTACATTTCTAGGGTATACACTTGCCCTGCCTACCCAAGTGGCAGTTGTTATTGAATATATAGGATTTTATTATCCTCCCTTATATCGAAATAATGTCATCACGCCACTTGGAATTGGGATAGGAATTGTGATGCTCTTTCTGATCTTCATTGTGGAGGTTAGGCATGTGAAGATTATAGGGAATGTAAATAATGGATTCACCATAGCAAAGGGTTCACTAATGGTTCTTATTGCGCTTGTACTGATAACATTTTTCAGGGTTGGGAACTTCACTGCTCATGGGGGCTTTGCACCTCTTGGCGTAAGCGGCATTTTCTTAGCAATATCGGCAACAATATTCGCGTATGCTGGTTTCAGGCAACCAATTGATTATGCTGAGGAAGTTAAAAACCCCGGTAAATTTCTCCCAAGGGCAATATCCATTTCCTTGGTTATTGTGATGATTTTATATGTTCTTGAGAGCCTTGCATTCCTTGGGACCATTAGCTGGAGTAAACTGAACCTTTCCCCGGGGTCTTGGGCTTCACTGTTCAGTTTGGGGTCCCCATTTACAACTGCCTCTGTTAACGTAGGCCTTGCCGCATTTGGAGTCCTGGCAGTCATAGTAATTATTATAGCATCCTTCAGTGATGGCCTTGTTTACTGGGGAGGGGCTGCAAGGATAGGAAATACTATGTCACGATATAACAATTATTTCCCTGATTTCTTTGCAGATCTTAGCAAGAGGGGCATACCATTCAATTCAGTTGTGGTGGTATTTGTAATTGCAGCATTCTATCTTGTTCTTCTTCCTTCTTTCGCCTCTTTAATAGGTGTCTTCGTGGATGCTGTAGTTATATCTTATGCTCAATCGGCAATAAGTCTTGCCATTTTCAGGGAAAAGAATCCGGATGAAAAGAGACCATACAAACTTCCAGCTTACAAAATCATGGCACCTTTGGCTTATGTTCTTGCTGGACTTCTTGTATATTGGTCAGGTTTTACAGCAGTATCAATAAGTATAGCATCAGTATATGCAGGCCTACTGTTCCTGATACTTGCAAAGAAGAAAAACAACTTTTCAGTTGAAGACATGTATGCCGGAATGTGGCTACCGTTTTATCTTTTCACAGTTGTTGTGATATCCTACTTTGGTAGTTCATTCTTCGGAGGAACAAATTTCCTGAAGTTTCCTTATGACAATATAGCGTTTATACTGGATACACTGCTGTTTTACTTTATAGGTTTCCATTCTGGATTGGGATATCACGGAAAAGGAGTTGCCGACGCCACCTGATCAGTCATATTTACCAAACTTTTTAATCCAGAACTTAGCAATTTCTTCCCTTGTGGTGATCCAGACATCACGGTCATTTTTAACATATTTTATGAACTCTGCAAGGGCCTTGAATCTTCCCGGTCTTCCTGTTACCCTTACATGAAATGCCGCAGTCATCATCTTGGATCTGGTCTGAGATTCTGAATGGAGTAGATCAAATGTGTCTTTCAGGTACTGCAGAAAATCATCACTGTTTGAAAACCTATTGATGGGATTCTGAAAGTGGAAATCGTTGGCATCTGGTGTGTAAGGGACAATAAGGATGCCAGTTTCCTTGTGAAAATACGGTATATCATCAGCATAAGAATCTGAGTCATAGATGAAATTAGTAAATTCACTCAGGATACCTAATGTATTTTGACTTGGTTCCCTAGCATAAAAACCACATGGCTTCTTCCCGATAAGTATTTCAATTGTGCTGATAGATTTCCTGATCTCCTCCCTCTCTTCATCTGGCGACATGCGAAATAGCTCACGCCATCCGTATCCATGGTCACATATCTCGTGGCCATCGCCAATTATGGCTTTTGCAGCCTCAGGGTTAGCTTTTAATGCAAGGGCGGAGGCGTAGAATGTAGCTTTTATACCGTGTTTCTTCAAAAGATCAAGTATTCTCCATATACCGACACGCTGAGCATATTCGTAAACGGATTCCATCCCCATGTCCCGCACATCTACATCGGGTGGTGCAAACTCACCGATAGTTTCAAGAACTCCGTCGGTCACGATTGAGTGTTCTGCACCCTCTTCATAATTAAATACCAAGGATAATGCGAGTTTCTTGTCTCCGGGCCACAGGAAAGATGGGGGATTCTTTCCATAACCTATAAAGTCTCTATAAAGTACCATGTGGGTATATGTCTGTTTGACAATATTACTGTTTAGGAAAATGCTGGAATTCGACCAATGTATTATTCTAAGTCAATTGCAATAACACGTGCCATGGACCCACTGGCCCCCTTTAGTTTTATGGGAAGCGCAACAATAAGATAAGGTTTCCCACTTTGAAGCATATGGAGATTTGCCATATCCTCTATAAATGTTATGCCGTATTTTTCTAATCCAATATGCACTGGGAATCCATTGTGCGAGGCGGGTTCTATGCCAAGGGTATCAATCCCAACAAGCTTTGTCCCATGTTCTCCAAGAAAATCTATTGTGTCCTCTGCCAATCCTGGGAATTCATATTGCCATTCTCGCGTCTTCGATCTTTTCTTATCCCATCCGGTGTTTATCAGGATGGCTTTTCCATCGTAATCTTTTTTCCACTCTGCTATTATTGCATCAAGATGAATCTCATCACCACTTATTTTAGGCCTGATGCAGAAACCCTCTTGCACTAGATAAGACATATCTATTCTGTCGACACTGGATCCTGGAGGGTACATGTGAAGTGGGGCATCCAGATGTGTACCAGTATGTGTGGAAGAGCTGTATATTTCCTCTTTGTAACCATCTTTTTCAAAGGTCTGAATATCATTTAAAACGATCTCAGGGTTGGTAGGCCACGTTGCCATTCCTGGTTCAACAGTTACCGAAAGATCAATAATTTTGTTAATTTTCATTAATAATATAAGGGCAAATTATTTATTAATCTTGCTCAGCTAAAAATATCGTATACATTACATATTTCAAGAATCTGTTGAACTCCTTTCTTTTGCATAGCGTCCTGAAAGTTGTGTATTTATAAAGGATACCTCTTCTGGAACATTTCCCTGATCTCGTCCTTGCATTTATAGAATCACCTCAGCGTTCTCTGGGACCATGCCTCTGATCTGGATCCACTCTCTTCAGACAGTTTTCTGAGTTCATTCAAGTAATTCAACATGTTTGTACCTCCTGGTTTCTTTTTCCATCCATTTCTTCATGAAATCCTAATTCATTATTGCAGATTCAAACTCCTCCGGTGTCATGTAGCTCAATGATGAGTGGGGCCTCTTTGTATTGTAATCCGAGACAGCCCAGTCAATGTGCTTCCTGAAGTCCTCAAAGCTGACGAATTCCCTTGTGTATATGCAGTCATCCTTGAACCTGCCGAAGTATGATTCAATGTGATTATCCTCCTCAGGCGTATGCGCGTGTATGGTCTCATGTTGGATGCCAGGCGTCTTCAGGTGCTTCCCGTATCCTGATGATGTTGGCTGCCATCCGTTATCCGATCTTATCCTCAGTCCGTTCACGTTCAGATCAGGGAATGTACCCAGTATGGCGTTGTCAACAGCCTGGATCATCTCGGCTGTCCGGGACATCCTTGACACAAGGTATCCCCTTATCTTCCTTGAGCAGAGATCCAGGTATGCCGTGAGGTATACCCATCCCTCGCTGTCAATGTATATCTTTGTGAAATCCGTCTCCCACATTATGTTGGGTCTGGCAACAACAATTGTCCTGGGCACATGTTTCCTGTGAACCTTCTTATGTGTTGCAATAAGGTTCATGTGGCGCATATGCCTTCTTATTCTGTTCCTTCCCACCATTATTCCGGAGCGACGGATCATTGCTGCCACCCTCCTTGTGCCGTGTGATGGTCTTTCCTCCACAATACTGGAAATGCGTCTTTCCAGATCAGCTTCATATTGCGGTTCTCTTCTTCTGTGCCTGTAATATATCATGGATCTGGAAATGCCTGTCAGGGAAGCTGATCTGGATTTTGAAATACCATTTGCAATAAGCTCAGTCATGGCTTCCCACCTCTCCTGGTGGCCTGAATTTTTTT
>JAJZAW010000042.1 GCA_021799185.1 Thermoplasmata archaeon | reverse complement strand
CGCAGAATATGCCCTCAAATATTACCAGGAAAGGGGGATAATAAACAGCAACAATGAGCTCGAAGAAGTGACATACAGGTTTTTCCCCATTCCGCCAAGTTTTGAAACCAGGCTGGAAAGGGTCCTTGCTGACATGGGAGATCCTGATATGTCTATCCTGGGCCTCATTGCACTGACATCGGAAGAACTGTCGCCAGGGTTCATTGCAAGGATGCTGGAGCTGGAGAGAAGCGAGGTTCTCCACATTCTGGATAAACTGACGGAAGCTGGCTTTGTCACACACAATGATGTTAATTACAGCCTCGTAAACAGGAGAATTAATGATCTGGTGATCGGGGCGCTGTCAGAAAAGAAGTCCATGGTGCTCTCTGACCATTTCCTGAAACAGCCTTCATTCAACGAATTGCCGGCACTCACCAAAATCAAAATATATCTTTTAGTGAAGGACCCGGAAGCCATTGAAAGGGCAGTTGAAGGTGAATGGACCGAGATAAGGCTCAAACTTCCATTTATAAATTCTTCACCTGAGATGTTTGTGAGGATCCTGAAAATGGTCAAAGGCGAAAGCGCATGCGCTCATCTCAGCCTGCTGGCAGCATATGCTTACGAAATTGCGGGACAGACAAAGGAGGCCATAAATCTCTGCAATTCAGAAAGTGTCATGAAAGTGGAGCCGGTCTTTGCCAGAATAACACTTGCAAGGCTTTACAGAAAGGCAGGGAGATACTCAGAGTCCGTGAAGCTTTGTGAAGAACTCATTCCAAGCCTTGAAGGGGATTCCAGAGACTACGCAGAGACGCTCATGACAATGGCAGTTGATTATTCCTACATGGAAAATCGTGATCTCACAGTGAAATATGCCAGTGAAGCCAAAAATATTTCTGAGAAGAAGGGTTTCGAAGATGTTACTGCTGACGCCCTGAATCTTCTTGGAACCATGAGTGTTAGAAGCTTCCAGTTAAATAACGCACTTGATCTCTACAAAAAATCTCTGGCCATTAACCAGAAGCTGAGGCATTACGAAGCCGAACTCCTCAGCCTTAACAACATTGCAATAATTTACAGTTACCAGGGAAAGCTGGACGAATCTGCAAAGATGCTGACTGAAATAATTGAGAAGTCGTACATCTCGGGCGCACTTATGTCGAGAGCTTACGCAACATACAATCTCTGTGAAATATATTACACCACAGGCAGGTTTGAGGAGTTCAGGCAAAACATAACCAGCGCTCAGAAACTCATAAGAATTGTCGACGATAGCAACCTCACATATCCATTCCTCAGGTTCATGGCAACAATAAATCTTAATTCGTTCAACCTTGAAACTGCCATTACATTTATAAATGAAATGAATGATCTTGCTGTAAGAAACGGAAATTCAGTTCAGGAAACTGTATGCCGCGGCCTTAAATACATAGCTGAAGGATTCCAGTCTTTCAATTTTAACCCAAATCTTGACAAAGTTTTCCTGACTTCATTCCCGGAGGCTGATGATTACTTGCCCATGTGGTATACAATCGGAGCCATGAAGTTCGCAATAGACGGTAAGACTGATGAAGCATCAAAGGCTGCTGAACTAGCAATGAAGCAGGCTCAGGGCATTGGCGATTTCTTAGGGTTGCTGGTGGCAAAAATTGCTGGATCCATCGCACTGGCTTCTAGGGGGAAAATGAGTGACCTGAAAAAATATCTGGACGAAAATTTCCCCGCTGGAAGCAATACATACATATATGAATACGTTGTTGAACTTCTCAGGCATATGGCATCCGGCACGTTGCAGGATATAAAAGTTGATGAAAAACCAAGAACTCTTATGGGGCTTGGCACAGAAGTGATAGTAGGTCTCCACAACGAAGAAATAGGAAAGATGAAGACAACAAAAGGAGAATATATAAAATCCGTCTATACCCAGTTGACTGGAAAGGTTTCGGAGATATATGACGGGTTCAATTGAACATCTATGTATGTATCATTCAGAGGGGCAGTGCCATCTTCACGAAGGAATGGTAACACGCTGCCGGCTCTGTTTTAATTTTGCATCTGCATACAGGGTGGTGGAAAAGGGAAAAACAAAGCCATACTATACTTTATATGATTACATGGTCTCCACAGGGGACAGCAAAAACATTTTCCCTGAAGGCAATTCTGTCCAGACCACTCTGTGAAATGACAATTCTTTAGAACAACAGAAACATAACCTCATAGGGCCCGTGGGGTAGCTAGGATATCCTGTTGGCCTTCGAAGCCGAAGACCTGGGTTCGAATCCCGGCGGGCCCGCTTATGGAAATCTTAAGCCATGACACAGGGATTCAATGATCCGGGCCAGGTCCAGCCTGAACATTAAGGCTTCCCTTAGATTGAAGGTATTTTGCCTCAGTCAGCAGAAATGTTTATTGGGCCTCCTCAATGATATCCCGCCCGTCAAGCCGATTCCCATCATGCCCATACCGCCAGTTCCTGATCCATATCCAATTGCCTGCTGCTGATAAGCCTTCATGTGCTTATGGAAGTATTTCTGCGTATTGAAAAGAAGGCCATCAGGATCAAACACCTTCATATTTGAATTAATGATGCTGGCAGCTTTTTTTTCAAAAGATACAGATCATATTCTTGATCGGATTGGGCTTCCGCTGCGGTGGCGGCTCCAAAGGTTAAAACGCATTCAACAGCAGGAACTGCAAGGTCACGCCCATTTCCAGGCTTAAAGTTGCACCTCGAATTTTTCCGTGCCTCCGGCAACCATAGTGTCCACATCTCCGGCCTTAGTAAGAACTATCCGCTATGTTGGACTTTTTAGCATGCAGTTCCCTGACGTTTAAGCTTAATTCGTTTGATGTTGTGCTGAACTTATCTTCAACCAGCACGCTTTTTATTCAGGACTGCAATTTTTACGCATTTATGCCCTTTTCCAAAAAACATTTCTGTAAATAGTGTGACATATGCCCTTGGCATAAAGCAATGCACGAATGCATATGCCATGCAGCTTTTTTTGAACATGTATTTGAGCTGGACAAGGTATTAATTCAATTACTGCTTGGGTGCATACATGGCATCTGATATTGCGAAAATCCTTGCCGAGATTTCAGGAAAGATCAAGGTATATCCCCTGCGGAACAGCATAATGAGCACGTTTAATCAGGTTCTTATCTGGAACGGTGATGATCTGTCGAAATTCATGGAAACTGTGACTGCAGAAAATGTTTCCATGATCTACCATTATGTTTCCCCTGATTCAACAGAATCTGACGATCATTTGCCGGAGCATGAAGAGATTGCTTTTCTTGCTAACGGCTTTGTACATTTATTTCTGCGATCCTCAGGAATCCATAATGCTGAAAAAGCCCCCGCATCTGAACACAGCCAGGTTCCTGGGCAGAGCCAGGCAACAATTACTGAAAGAAAACCTGATGAGGTTGCTGAAGACATGACAAATTTTGTTTCCATGAACCTTGATTACATGAGCCCGGATACATTCAACCTTCAGTATTTCTTCAGGAAATACTGGCAGTCGCAGGGCTTGAACCCGGACATCCCGGCCGGCAGCAGCATCAGGAAGTTCATGGATAAGGTAGAGGAGATTTCAACGAGGAAGATAAAAACAAGATCGTAAATTTCCCATAATTTTTTAACGTTCCGCTTCAATATTTTTTAAATTTTCTGGCGTTGGCACGCCCTAGGCATGGATCCTTTGCCTCTATAATCTGGCATTCAATGGAATCAGGTTAATAACCAGAAGCCATAAGGAATCCATGAACAACAACGGCGACAATCGCAACCGGAAGATAACAGATGATAAGGACAGTGAGGATTACATTGGATTTTCCACTTCATATATGCTGAAGGATATAAATCCAATTTCTGATTTCTATACATATGCCAATGGCAAATGGGCAGCAGAACATAAAATTCCAGATGATAAATCGGAATGGGGCGCTTTTTCTGAGCTTTATGAGCTTAACATGAAGAGGCTGCGTAAACTCATAGAGGAAAGGGAATCGGCACATAGTGATCAACTTGCTGATTTTTACAGATCTGCAATGGATAATGAAACCATTGAAAGGCTTAAATTCCAGCCGATCAAGGAGGATGTGAATGAAATTTCTCCACAGGACCTGAAGAAAAAACTGCCATCACTTATGGCAAGGATTCATTCCAGAGGAATATTCCCTTTCTTCTATGTCTATTCCCAGGCAGACGAAAAAAACAGTTCCACATACGCGCTTTACATTTATCAGGGTGGATTATCCCTTCCTGACAGGGAATACTATCTGTCCGACACATTCTCATCTTTGAAGCAGGAATTCCATGAGTATATCAAGAAAGTTTTTGCACTTTATGGTGAAAATGCGGAAAACTCCGGAAGATATGCTGACATTATTGTCAACATGGAGACCAGGATGGCCAGAATATCCAGAAGCAGGGTCGATCTCAGGGACCCGGAAAAAAATTACAACAGAATGTCGGTTGGAGAGCTTTCGGAAAAATACCCACACATGGGCTTTGAAACATACCTTGGGGCCATTGGTGCCGGGAATGCCAAATATGTTATTGTGGGACAGCCGGAATTCCTTCATGAGATTGATTCCATAATCTCTGGCAGTGAAAACCATGACCTGGCGCTCTATATGAAATGGAACGTAGTCAACAGTTCTCTCCCTTACCTTTTCAAAGAAGCAGAGGAGATTCATTTCAACATGTATGGACGCAAGATAAGGGGACAACCATCGATAGAACCAAGGTGGAAAAGGGCTATTGGCATCATAGACGCCTGTCTGGGAGAATCCCTTGGAAAACTTTATGTTGAAAGGTACTTCACTGAAGAATCCAGGCATAAAATGGCCGATCTGATTTCCGACATAATGAGCGTGTTTTCAGATAGGCTAAAAAATTTAACGTGGATGGGAGACACTACCCGGGTGCTAGCGCTGAAAAAATTCGGGAAGATCAAGGTGAAAATAGGAAATCCTAAAAAATTTCGGGATTATTCAACAATTCTCATAAAGCCGGATGATTATCTGGGAAATGTGCGCAGATCTGCGTCATTTGAGGTGAAACGGCAGATGGCCAGGGTTGGAACCAGCGTAGATCCTGATGAATGGATGATGACCCCGCCAACAGTCAATGCGTATTATTCTCCTCCGGACAATGAAATTGTTTTTCCAGCTGGTATTCTCCAGCCCCCGTATTTCGATCCGGAAATGGATGATGCTGTCAACTATGGAGCTGTTGGTGCCGTCATTTCCCATGAAATAACTCATGGTTTTGATGATCAGGGCAGAAAATATGATGATGCAGGGAACATCAGGGACTGGTGGACCCCTGAGGATTCCAGGAGATTTGAAGAGCTTGCCGAGAAGGTTGTGAAAACTTACGGCGCCCTGGAAGCGCTTCCAGGCATGAAGGTTAACGGCAGGCTGACGCTTGGCGAAAACATCGCTGACCTTGGCGGAGTAAGCATTGCATTCGAAGCCTTGCAGAGGCACCTGAAGCGCCACCCACATAGAAGAGTGAATGTTGATGGTTTCACGCCTGAGCAGAGATTCTTCCTGTCGTGGGCGCAGGTCTGGCGGGAGAACATCAGGGATGATGAGCTTCGAATGAGATTAACCATGGACCCGCACTCACCCAACAGGTTCAGAGCCACCATTCCTGCAGTAAATCACTGGGCTTTTTCCGTTGCTTTTGGCGGTAAAGCCGATGCAACAGGCTCTAGCAGCCTGCAGGTGTGGTGACAGCCATTATGGGAGAGGCCATTGGTAGTAACTTCACAAGAGAGGATTCCATAAGCCCCCTGAAGCCTCAAGAGTTTCAAAGACAGCATCTTTCAGTGCCATTCCAATGAATCGTGATACAAATGTTCTCCTGGGAGCAATGAATCTGGTTTTCTTTATTCCAGAAATTTTCTTAATTTCCGAGAGGGCTTCATCGTAGCCACCAATTGCATCAACGAGCTTCAGATTCATGGCGTCTTCAGTTGTGAAAACTTCACCTGTTGCTATGGCATCGCGCTGATCGTCCGGGATTTTCCTTTCTGCCGAAACTGATTTCCAGAAAGAGTGGTAGGATGAGTCAATTATGTGCAGCAGTTTCTGCTTTCCTTCTTCTGTCGCCTCGGAAAACGGATTTAACAGATCCTTGTACTTGCCAGCTTTGCTCACATGCACGTCAATTCCGATTTTTTCCATAAGCTTCCTGACATTTGGCGTTATGCTTATAACGCCTATGGAACCTACAAGTGAAGTTTCCATTGAGTATATCCTGTTTGAAGCACTTGCTACCCAGTAAGCCCCTGATGCACAGATTCCAGTTACATAGGAAATTACAGGTTTCTTTTCGCGGATGGCGCGCACTTTCCGGAAAAGAATTTCCGAAGCATTGGCCTCACCTCCGGAACTGTTCATATGAATGAGAAGCCCGCGTACCCTGGAGCTTTTTTCAACCGCATCTAATATAGGCATAATCCCGGAAAGCTTTCTCTCATTGATTGTGCCGGACAGTTCAGTTACTGCTATGAATGCCATGGGTGTTTATACTCAATACTGCCTTAATACCTTTTCGAGGTGCAAAGCACGGCCGTATTGAGCCCACACGGGTTCCTGCTTATAAATCGCATGGGAGATGAGCCCTGGCCTGGTTTCGGGAATATCTGACCTGCCGCCAGCATAAGGGTCACTTAGCCACAGCCGCCTGCACAGCACCTTCCTGGACCTGGGGTGAAGCAAGCTTTCCGGTGCCAGGTATGAAAGCAGCTGATATAACGGACAGAATTGCAGTGGCGGTGACGACTATCCATATTGTTCTGTAATCAAATGAGTAAAGATACGCAAATGGCACGCCAACGAGTATAAACGTGATGCCTACCAGAGTCCTCTGAAGCGCTGAAAACATGCCCCGATTCTCCTTGCCAATGACCTTCACCTCGTATGACATTGCACCGGAGACGAATAGGGGTCCAAATGCGTTGAAAGATATTGAACCATAGAATATGTATGGATTCCTGAGGTATATTGACGCCAGAATTGCGCCGTAGAAGAAAATATCAAAAAGGCCGAGAAGGATTATGTAACCCTTGCCGGTGGATGGATGGCGGTCCACATACTTGCCAGAGTAGATCCCGGAAGGTATGGATATTGCAAAGCCTATTCCCAGCAGGATAATGGAAAACTCAGGAATAACCCCGATTTTTTCCCCGCTCAATATGAAGAAATAAGATACTCCATATACACCTATTGACATGAATATCTTTGTAAGAAGGACTGGTATCACGAACCTGCGCTTATCTCTGAACAGGATCAGACTTTCCCTGAAGGTGGGCCTGTGGGTCGCTCCCTCACTCTTGAGTGCAAGTTTTCTGCTTTCAGGAAAAAGTACAAAGAAAGTTAGAACGGTCACCGCAAGCAGAATCACACCTGAAACCAGATATACCACATAAAGGTGCGAAAATTCCTTCGTTGCGGCAACAACGAACATGGCCACAGTGCCTCCTGCCGTTTCCATCATTATGATTCTGGAGTAGTGCTTCCCAAGAATAGAAAGTTTTGATGCTTTTCCTATGAATGAGCCAAGAGAGGATTTATATGTATTCTGTGTGACAAGTACAGCCCCTATGAGAGCAGAAAAGATAACATATGCCTGAAGCAAACCCGGAAAGAAACGCAGGGAAAGCAGTATCATCCCAGTACTGTAAATAAGTGACCCGATGATCATAAGGCTGTATGATGATCCTCTATCAATGGCCCTGCCTTGAGGAATCAGTATCACTAGAAGTATGACCTGGCCTATTGTGGTGCCAATCCCTCCGAATATGATGGGTATATTGTAACTCTGGAGGAGATAAAATACAGTATAACCGAATATATTCATTGCCATGGAAAAGAAGAAATTCATAACAGAAAGTGTTGATACAAAGGGATTAATGCTGCCCCTTGTGGAATCACTTTCATCTACCCTGTCCATGTCAGAATCTATATCAGATTCTTAATATATATCCATTTCTACGAATTTCGTGAAAATGTCAATCTTATCCCAAACTCAATCTGATTTAGCATTCTTCATTAACTTGCCGATATTGAACTTTTCACTAATTTATGGAGGAGAGGCCTTATGGGATTCCCATCAAATGAACTGTAGAAGGTCCTCCGGAAAATTATCAATGTCCACATATTTCTCGGAAGAAATTGCCACTCCGGCATTGTAGCAGATGCTGAAGGGCCCGTTGATCTCCCTTGTGGAAAGAAATGATGTGCCTCCGTAGGCCCGGAATCTCTCAGCTTTTTCCTCACTTCTGTATGGAAAAACAGTATCCGGTGAGATATCAAGCACCCTCTGCAGCACAGAATCCTTCATGTCAGGATCTACAACGACCCTTGCGGCTCCAGAAACAAGCGAGTCCACCAGATCATATTCTTTCTGTACCAGGTTAAATACTACGGTGTCGAAGAACTTTGCAACTCTCGTGTATATCTTGAAGTTATAGTTCCCGTGAAGTATGCCGTCATAATCACACAGGAATATCTGGTCGCCTTCCATGGTCTCAAGCTGCTGGCCCTCTGGAATGCCTTCCAGCACGTGATTTCTTACGGAAATGCATCTAATCTTCAATGCATTGCAAAGCAATATTGCCGTATTAAAAATTTGTTACGGGGGAGCATGTCAATATATAACATGCTTATTGATGCCCGAACCTGAGGCAATGTAACGTGGATGCACTGAATTGTGCATCCGTGAAAATGCAAAAAATATGTGATCACAACTGCAAGCCAGAAATGTCAGGAAACCTTAATTATGTTATCTTAATTATATATGGATATGTTTTCCACATCAAGATCATACCTGTTAAAATTTGACCGGACAATTGTGCCGATGGCTAAGGGTGACAGATCAAGAACCGTTCTGGATCTGGCATTTGATCTGGCAGGCCAGTATTCCTCAGAGATCACCGCGCTCACCGTAAAGGAGAATGTGAGGGAGGTTACATGGAGCGATAAGGTTGCTGTTGTAATCAATGCATACAAGGAGGGCAAGGAGAAAAATATCAAAGTAATTCCCAAGGTGAGGACCTCAAAATCCGTAAAACAGGGCATTGTGGAGGAAGTAAGCAGCAGGGCGTATGACATACTCCTTCTGGGAACGTTCAAACGATCCGTACTTTCCGCCTCCATATTTGGCACCATAGGGGATTATGTTATCAAGAATTCCACCATACCAACAGCAGTGGTAAGTCTGCATGGAAGCAGATATCCCTACGCAAAGATTCTCGTACCGCTTTGCGAAACGCTCACCACAAGAGCAGCAGTTTCTTTTGCACTCCACATGAAAAAGGCACTGAACTCAAAGCTCATACTTGCCGATCTCAGAAAGTTCGACCGGAAAAAAACCCATGGATTCAACACCCTTATGGACAGGCTTGGAGAGGCTATTGAACAGTATGGGTCCGATATAACGGTGGTCAGGCCTGGAATGTCCAGCAATCTCACAGATGAAGTTTCAAATCTCATAAGGGAACAGAATCCTGATGTGATAGTCATGGGGGTCAGGGATTCGCCTGGAGGGAAAGTGCGCTTTAACTCTGATCTGAAGGCCATCATAAAGGGAACCTATCAGGATACAATTGTTGTCAGGAAATGATGAAGGCATCTCACTGGAGAAAATTACGTGGAAGAATGCCATTATGCATCAGATATTGTATGATCATAAAGTTGAGGGTCACAGTGTTGACATAATACGATCCGAACAGTGGAAAATTCTGCTCTTCATTATGGCTGATGCTTTGATTAAGGAAAGCCTCAACAGATGATATGCTCAGGTTCGCACTGCTGTTTTCTGCCAGACTTACTATGGATTGCCCTATTCTTGCAACCTGATCGTATGCGCCTGCAACAGGAATGTTTGGGTCCAGTCCTGATGCGGATGGTGAAACCATATCGTAGGGCACCTGGGAAATGTTGATCCCTGGATTCTCTGACATAAACTGCCTCAGGTAGTGCTCTGTCATGTTTAAAAATTCAGGATTGTCAGGCGAAAGCTCAGTGCTTCCGGACTGGGAAAGGTTGAAACCTATGGCTGAAGGGCGGGGTTGGAAAAATAAAGAGGAATTGAAGGCCTCAGCAAGATATCCTGAGCCGTAGACTGTGCCATTAATTATGATAGGTGAACCTGAAGACTGCCACGGCAGGGCATGCTCTGTTATGAGTGCTGTTGCGGTTGGATACGCAAATCCCAGCACAGCCATTATGGATAAAGCAAGAATAAATGATCTGAGCAGAGTCTTTGCATTCATCCTACCACACCACTCCTGCCACAGAGAGAAGCACATAGATGAGCTTTATGAAAATAAACGGGACAATAACTCCCCCAAGCCCGTAGAGAAGAAGGTTGCGTTTCAGGAGGTCCGATATGCCTGATGGGACAAACCTCACCCCCCTGATTGCCAGAGGAATGAGCACCACTATTATGGCGGTATTGAATATAAGGGCAGAGGTTATTGCAAGGAGAGGATTTGAGAGGCCCAGAATGTTCAGATAGTCAAGGCTCGGGAATATGAAGAATATGGCCGGGATAATTACAAAGTATTTTGAAATGTCGTTAGCAATGCTGAATGCAGTAAGGGCGCCCCTAGTGATGAGTATCTGCTTGCCTATGAATATGATATCAAGCAGCTTGGTGGGATCGTTGTCCAGATCCACCATATTGGCTGCCTCCTTCGCAGCTGGCGTGCCATTATTCATTGCAAGCCCAACGTCTGCATTTGCAAGGGCCGGTGCATCGTTGGTGCCGTCTCCAACCATGGCGACCATGAGCTGTTTTTCCTTTTCTCCAATAACAACATTATATTTGTCCATGGGCGTTACATTTGCAACAAATTCATCAATACCAGCTTCCCGTGCTATAAATTCCGCGGTTACTTCATCATCGCCTGTGCACATTATTGTTTTAATATTCATTGATTTTATGGATTCCAGCCTCTCCTTCACGCCGGGTTTCAGCAGGTCATTCAGTTCGATAACGCCTGTGAATTTTCCGTTCTGAACAACAGGGATTGCGGTGCCTCCGCGCATTGATATCTCCTTGCAGAGGGCCTCAATAAATGTATCACCCAGGGAAAATTTTGCCTTTAGAGATTTCAGTGATCCCTTCAGTATCTCGCTGTTTCCAATTTTTACCCCGCTGAATTTTGTCTCTGCCGAGAATGGTATAAACTCATGCTCTCCTAGATCCCCGGCAGTGATTGAAACACCCTCCTTTTTGGCAAGGTTAACGATGGAAATCCCCTCCTTCGTCATATCCTCCAGTGAGGATATTGCGCACATCCTGACAAAGTCGTTATAATCCACACCGGTGTTGGGATAGAATTTCACCGCCTCCCTCTCACCTATTGTGACCGTGCCTGTCTTGTCAAGTATTATGGTGTCTATGTCCCCCGCGTTTTCGACCGCCCGGCCGCTCTTAGCTATAATGTTGAACTCAGAAATCTTGTTTATGGCCGATACTCCAATGGCTGGAAGCAGCGCCCCGATTGTGGTTGGCATCAGGGCTATCAGGAGCACCAGCAACATAATTATATTAATTGTAATGCCCAGAATGCGGGCCATTGGAAATATAACGGCAGAGATTATAAGGAAAACCAGTGTTAGCCCCGAGAGGAGGACAGCCAGTGCCACCTCATTTGGAGTCCGCTGCCTTGTAGCTGTGCCAATTAGGGTTATCATGTTGTCTATGAAGCTGTTTCCAGGATCGGATGTTGCCCTTATTGTAGCTTTGTCAGTAACAAGTTTTGTAGAACCAGTCACACTGTCCCCCTGAACCTTCATCACAGATCTGGATTCGCCAGTTATGTTGGATTCATTGACAAAGCAACTTCCACTGATGATTTCTCCGTCTACCGGAATGATCTCATCCTGTTAAACGTCTATTATATCACCCCTCCTCACATCCGATGATGGGCGATCAACCGTGCCACTATCTGTCACAACGTGTGCCATTATGTTGGTTTTCATTTTTCTGAGGGATGCAGTTATGGCGTTGCTTTTACCTTCAGAGAATGCTTCCGCAAGATTGCTGAAAAATATGGTGAGGAACAGCATTACTGTTGTGGATATATAAAACGCGCTGTATGGATAAACATATGGAAGATCAGCCAGTCCAGGGAAGATGGTCAGTACAAGCGAAACCAGAAAAGCAACCTCCGTTACAAACATAACAGGATTACGAATCAGCCTGTCTGGTCTGAAGTCTCTGAAGGTAAAATAGAGTATTTCCGCATACCGGTTCATGGAGCCACCCCTGCAATGAATAGATTAAATGCTCTTGCAAATGAAAGCAGGGGGCCCAGCGCCAGTATTGGGAAGAAGGAGAGGAGGCCCAGGAGAATCATGACGAAAAAAAGGGTGAAGCCAAACAGGAATGAACCCGGGTCAACAGTCCTTTCTACCTGTACCTTGGGCTTCTTATATGAGAAGGACTGGGCAATCAGGAGTTGAAAGCCCATGAGAAGATAACGGCCAAGAAGCATCACAATGCCGTCCACGTAATTGAAAAATGGCTGATTCGTTAAAAACCCGCCAACCTCTGACCCGTTGTTTGAGGCTGCTGTGGCAAATTCGTAGAGCAGCTGCGTTATCTTGTCAGGGCCTGTGTTCACAAAGGACGTCATGAACTGCGGTAGAAGCAGTGTTATTCCGAATGGAATTATAACCAGCAGTGGATGCGTTACCAGAGAGAGTGTGGAATACCTGATTTCTCTTGAACCTATTTTTAGGCTCATTATTTCAGGGAGTTTTCCCACCATCAGTGAGGTTATGAAAACTGTGAAAATGACGTACATGAATATATTCAGAATGCCTGTTCCCACGCCCCCGAGTGGATCGTTCATGAGCAGATCAAGCAGCGGGCCCATGATGCCCACGGGTGTGTAATTTATGAGTGCAGAGTTAACGGCACCGGTTGAAGTTATTGTTGACCCGATGCTGAAAAGTGTGCTCTGTGATATTCCGATGGCTGTTTCCTTTCCAAGCATGTTGCCTGTAAAACTCATCCCAAGGGCCGTAATTGAGGGAATCCCCACCATTTCGCCAAAGAATGACAGGAAGGCGGTGAACACAAATATCACCATTATCACGCCGTAAAGCATCGTGGCAAAACGCTTGTTATTGAATACTTTACCAAGAGAAATTATGGAAGCCAGAGGAATAAGGAGCAGGGCCTCAAGCTCAACCAGGTTTGTGAACCAGTTGGGATTGCCCAGGGGAAAGCCGGCATTTGCGCCATAAAAGCCACCGCCGTTTGTTCCAATGGTTTTAATGGATTCAAGGGTAGCCACAGGGCCCAGCGGAAGCTTGAATGCAGTATGGCTCAGGACTGGCGTTATGGTAAGATACGGCGTCATGGTCTGCGGAATGCCGGATAACACCAGAATGAACGTAAGCACGACTGATAGTGGAAAAAGCAGGTAAAATTCCGATACAAGGAAGTCATGGTAGAAATTTCCTATTTTCCCGTTTTCACTGAGTATTCCTCTGATAAATGCCATTGAAGCAGCAAAACCTATTCCTGCTGAGATGAACATGAAGCCTGTTATTACAAAAGTGGTGCTGAAATAACTCAGATCAAATGGACTTGAATAATGCTGGAGATTTGTATTGGTAAGAAAACTTGACACAGTGTTGAATATGAGGCGTGGTGTCATGTGGTTATTGGAAAAT
>JAJZAW010000041.1 GCA_021799185.1 Thermoplasmata archaeon | reverse complement strand
CTTCCACTATTTGCCGAATAACCTCCCTTTTTCCTTCAAATTCATCGAGAAGCTCACTCATATGGACCAATCAGCGTAGAAGCTTACTGTGAATGCCAGCACCCAATAAATAACTTTCGTAAAAATTTTCCAGAATTACAATTTTGCATTGATTGGCACTGCGCACACCTTTGCCTGCTGGAAATTAGAAAACAATATCATTCGTTGAACCGTTAATCTGAACAGACTGCCTGACTTGTTTGCTTCAAATGGATATGGTTGGCATGAACCTTGCGAGAGTTTTATACAATGTTGCAATTTAACCTGCATGGCAAAGAGGCCGCGCATCCTGCAAGTGGTTGGAACCTCTTCCAGCTCCGGCAAAAGCACAGTCGCTATGGCTCTTTGCAGATACTTTTCCGATCTTGGATACCGGGTAAGCCCTTTCAAGTCTGTGAACATGTCCCTCAACTCAATATCAATTGAGGGTGGGTACGAAATATCAAGATCGCAATGGCTTCAGGCCAGGGCAGCAAGGGCAGAACCTGAAAGAGAAATGAACCCCATTCTGCTCAAGCCCGAGGGGGGCGGCAGGTCCCAGGTAATTGTGCTTGGAAAGAGTAGGGGAACCATGGATCAGGAAAACTATGCCAGGTTCCTTTCATCAGATGGGAAAGGCATAGTGAAATCTTCTCTTGAATATCTTTCAGAAAAATTCGATCTGGTAATTGCTGAAGGGGCAGGATCTCCCGCCGAAATCAATATCTTTGACAGGGATCTTGCAAACATGTTTGTATCCGAGGTCCATGAAACGCCAGCGCTTCTTGTAGCAGATATTGAAAAAGGGGGTGTTTTTGCCTCAATATACGGTACGGTGAAACTGATGCAGAGGCCTGATCTCCTCAAGTGGATCGTTATAAACAAAATGAGGGGCGCACCGGAACTTCTGAAATCCGGGATTGAAGACATTGAAAGGATGACCGGGAAGAAGATCATCGGTGTTATACCATTTACCCCTTTCCGGCTTCCTGGTGAGGATTCCCTTGATTATGACTGCTCTAGATCAACCGGGGGCAGGATCTGCGTTGTACGCTATCCTCAAATGGAAAACTACAGTGACATTGATCCTCTTATAACGTCCGGTGTTGGATTTACATACATAACGTCACCTGATCAGTACAGCTCTGAAGCTTGCAGAGCTCTTCTGCTGCCGGGGTCAAAAAATGTCCAGAGTGACCTTGACTTCCTGTTTCGAACCGGACTTGCTGACACAATACGCCAGCATGCGCGAAACAATGGGAAGATTCTTGGCATCTGTGGTGGTTTTCAGATGCTTGGAAACCGTATTGAAGATCCAGATGGGAGACAGATTTCCAGGAAATCCATAATTGGGCTGGGGCTTCTGGACACAGAGACGTTATATGAGAGAGAAAAGACTGTGAAAACAGTGCAATATGGGCCTTTTGATAGCAGCACAGATGAGGTTATGCGGAAGGGATACGAGATACATTATGGAACAGTTACCAATGGATCCAGGCCATTTCTCCGGACAGATCACGGGCCCGAGGGGGCTGTGTCTGAATCAGGAAATGTTATGGGGACAAACGTTCATGGCGTGCTTGAGCACAGCCTGATACTTTCCTTGCTGTCAGGCATATCCCTTAAGATGGATTACGAAAGCGAAATGGAAAAAAATATAGATTTATTTACCAAAGCTTTTATTGAGAGCGTCGATCTTGAGATGATAAAGAGATCGTTATAATGAATCCTGCATCCCTTGAAATCACCATCACCGTCCTTATCGGGGCAGTAGTGCTTGACTTCGTTTTTGGAGACCCCAGGAGATATCTCAACCCCGTCACGCTTATTCGAAGAGTTTCTGCTTTCTTCGAGGCATTTTTCAGGACTTACACCCACAGAATAGCTGCAGGGGCCCTTTTCACAATTTTCGTATCAGCACTTTTTGCGATACCATTTACTGGCTTGCTGATCCTTGTTTCAAGGGTGCTGATCATTCAAGCAATAGTTGGTATAATACTTTTTAAGGGACTTTTTTCCGTGACCAGCCTGAGTGACAGAGTTAATCCCATAATAACTTCGCTTGAAAGCGGTGCTGTGGAAGATGCTGCGGTCTATGCATCGCACATTGTCAAGAGAGACCTTACAGGGCAGGATTCGCCGCACATAGCCTCTGCAGTCATTGAAACCATATCCAACACCCTACTTAATGAAGTTGTATCACCACTGTTTTACTTTTCTGTGCTCGGGATAATAGGATCACTAGTAGCTAGAGTAGTTGACATCCTCGACGGCATGGTGGGTCAGAAAAACCGCAGAAACTTCAATTTTGGCCACTGGCCGGCTGTTTTCCACACAATGCTGAATTACATTCCTGCGCGCATATCCGCATTTCTCGTGCTCCTTGGTTCGGAATTTCTCAACTACAGAGTCAGCAATGTGCCATTTAAGGCCATGAGGCTTGCCACTGACAGCCCTGGTGAGGGATGGGTCATAGGAGCAATGGCGGCATCGCTTAACTTGAGGATGGAGAGGGTCGGACATTACGTTATGAATGAAACCGGATTTGATCCCTCCGTTGGTGACATAAGGAGGGCAATGCGCGTCTATTATGTGTCATTTTACGTTATGCTTATTCTTGTTGCAATTCCCATCATACTCCTGCTTTACTTTGGCGGGTTCTACCCCTTAAACTGACGAATTGATCTCACTGTTGAAAATTTCTACCTGTTTTTCAGGATCATTTGATGCATATACTGATCTCCCAACTATGACAAGATCTGCACCCGCCCGGATCGCATCGCCCGCTTTTCCTCCCTGTACCCCCACGCCCGGTGTCATTATAATCTTCTCCGGGGCCATTTTTCTTATCCTTGAGACTTCTTCAGGGTTGTTGCCTGGTGCTATGAAGCCGGCAGCGCCAGCACGAACTGACATTTCCACAAGCCTGTCAGTGTTGGGGTTTATGAATTCCGCTGATCCTGGATGGCTCATTGAGACCACCGAAAAAACACTCATGCCACCTGCGTGTTCAACTACGGCGCGAAGAGAATCATATCCTGTAAATGAATGCGAGATTATTCCCCATGCGCCCATTTCAAGCGCTTTCTCGGTGATGAGGGAATTTGTGTTTGGTATGTCTGCCACCTTGAAGTCGCATATGACTCTTGAATAGCGCGACACTTCCCTTATTATTTTTGAACCTGACACCAGTATTGCAGGCCAGTTAAGTTTTACCGCAAATACCCGTGATCCGATCTTAGCTGCAATTCTGAGCAGATCAGCCTCATTCATCAGATCAAGCGCGACAACAAGTTTTGATTCCAATTATACCCTGAAGAAATACGTAAGTATGGTAAAAATAATTTCATGGTTATGCCGGTTTCCGGCATCACACCATGTCAATTCCAGAATCTTCGCTTATGTCCCCGAGAAGTTTCCTTATGTTTCTTGCTTCATTTGATCCTGATATCATATATGGGGATTTTACCCCGGTAAGCAGGACGAGCACACGGATCTTGTCCCCCATATCAGGGTCGACATTAGCACCCCATATGATCCTGGCGTCTTTGTTTATGCGTTTCTGAATTTCAGCCATGGCATTCTCAGCTTCGCTTACAGTCATGTCTGGACCGCCTATGACCCTGATAAGGCAGTTCTTTGCGTCGGAAATGTCGGCTTCCACCAGCGGTGAAGTGATTGCATCGTTTACAGCTGACATTACCCTGTTTGTTCCTCCGGCTGCTTCTCCTATTCCAATCATGGCTACGCCGCCATCCTTCATTATTGTCCTAATGTCAGCATAATCTAGATTTATCAGGCCAGTTTTTGTTATGAGCTCGGTGATCCCCTTCATGGCTTCAGATAGGACTGAATCTGCATATTCAAAAGCCTCAGTTATTGGCTTTTTCGGAACTTCCTTCAGGAGTTTGTCGTTCGGGATAGCGATTACCGTGTCTGAATACTGTGAAATTTTCTCCAATCCGGCTGCCGCATTTTCCATTCTGATTCTCCCTTCTGCCGTGAATGGCAGTGTGACTATTGAGATCACAAGTGAACCAGCATCCTTAGCGCTTTTCGCAACAATCGGAGCAGATCCTGTGCCGGTTCCGCCTCCAAGACCACAGGTGACAAATGCTATGTCAGTCCTCTGCACCAATTTCTGAATTGAAGGAAGATCTTCCATGGCAGCCTCTTCGCCAATCTGCGGTATTGCACCTGTTCCAAGACCCCTCGTTCTCTTCTTTCCGATGAGCATCTTGTATCTTGTCCTTATTGTAGAAAGATGGCTTGCATCCGTGTTGACGGCCACCAGATCCGCCCCAGCAATACCTTCTCCAGCCAAACGGTTTATTGTGTTGGAACCTCCGCCTCCACAGCCTATTATCTTTATTCTGACTCTAAGCCTGTTGGCTATCTCAGCTATCTCACGGTCTTCCGGAGTTAAAAATTCTTCATCCTGGGACTGCACGTGCTTTTCTGCCTCCACATTATCCATGGCGGATTTAAACAAAAGATCAACTATGTCTCCCATATGTCTGATAAGATAATGAACTGAATATATAATTTTTGTGCACATTCAACTTACAAAAACCTGCGCACCCAAGATTGTATATATGTCATCATGTGTCTGACAACTTGCGCCTGCGCCTTGATTTAACAACCAGCGGCACTGGGAAGAGGGAAAATACCGCTGCGATTATGAAGGCGATCTGCGTTGCATGAATGAATGCTCCTGTGAAATTTTCAACAGCAGGCGTTGTTAACCCAAGAAATATGGAATCAACAATGGATCCTGGCACGTAGGCAGAAATCACAATAAAAACCACTGTAAGCCCAAGGACTGAGCCCAGGTTGAGCATAAGAGTCCTTACACCAGCTGTTTCCCCCCTCTTCCCGGGAGATACAGACAGCATTGTAACAGTGCTGTTTGGTGTGTAAAAAAGCCCGCTTCCGGCGCCGGCTACGGCCATTGCTGAACCTAGAAGGACATAATTGGATGCACTGAATGCCACGGCGCCAAGAAGCAGTGAGCCAATGCCGGATAGTATTAGCCCAAGAGATTCCATTCCTGATGGGGATAGCTTCCCCTTCAGGTTTCCGGACAGAAAGCTGAATACACCCATTGCACCTGCAAATGGAATAACGAGCACCCCTGCGGTAAGGGGATTCCTTTCAAGCGGTCCCTGAAGGAACAGGATTAGTATGAAGAGCACCGAAAATCTTGCAATTGAACCTCCCACTAGCGCAATTATTGAATCTCTGAATGCGTTGATCCTGAACAGGGTTGGATCAATGATGGGCCTTCTGGACACGGATTCCTGATACAGAAAGAGCGATAGAAACAACAGGAGTGAAACAAGGAGCCCGATAAATGTTGCAGATCTGTATGAGATTCCAGGAAGAACTGTCATGAAAACAATGGCTGTAACTATTGTGAGGGAAAGAAGTACTGCCCCACGCACATCTATATGAGCTGAAATTTTACTGGGTATTTCCCTTATTGTGACAGTTGATGCAATGAAACCATATATTGCAATTGGCATGTTGAATACGAATATATATCGCCAGTTGAATTCAGTGAGCAGCCCTCCAACAAGAGGGCCAATGGAAGTCCCCAGTGCCACAATGGCTGCGTTTATGCCCATTGCTTCACCAAGTTCAGTTGGCCCGAAACTATCTGTCAATATTGCAAGGCTGTTTGAAAAGAGAAGAGCTCCACCTACGCCCTGGACAATGCGTCCCGCCAGCAGGACGCCTCCGCCGGTTGCCACAGATGAGATCAGGGAGCCGAGGAAGAACACTATGTAACCTGAAGAATAGAGGCGTTTTCGCCCTATTATGTCGGAGTATTTTCCAAGAATCGGAGTCAGGACAGTCAGGGCCAAGGAATAAACAACAATGACCCATATCGCCATGAAGAAGCTTACACGTAAACTACGAATAATGGCGGGTATTGCAATGAGAAGCGATGATGAATTTATTACTGAAAGGAACGAGCCAGTTCCTGTAACTGCAAGAATCCTTTTCCCATAACTGTTCAATGGAATTGACCTGCTGTGGGTATTTAATTAAAGCTTTAAATTATTACCACGTGATGGAAAGCAGGAAAGAGTTTCTGAGGAAAAAGCTTCTTGAGCTTGGCGCGGTCAAGTTTGGCGAATTTGTCCTTACTTCAGGTAAAAAATCGGATTATTACGTTGACATAAAGGATGCAGCGACAGACCCTCAGGTAGTTGGGGCTATCGGCGATGTTTTCAGCCACATGGTTAGCGCCAAAGTGATAGCCGGTATGGAGCTGGGCGCTGTACCCCTGCTTGTGTCAACCTCGCTATCCGCAAAGATTCGCTATGTGATAATCAGGAAGGAGAGAAAACATGGAACAGGAAAACTCAACATAGGGGAAATAGTGCCTGAAGAGAGAGTGGATATAATTGAGGATGTGGTGACAACCGGGAACTCTATCCTGAAGACGGTGAACTTCATAAGAGAATCTGGTGGAATAGCCACAAAGGCATACTGCGTGGTGGACAGGGAGGAGGGTGGAAAGGAGCTCCTGTTGGAAAACGGTATTGAACTGAAACCTATCTTCAGGATATCAGAACTAAGGACCAGATGAGCTGACGGGGGAGCTTTAAAACCAGAGTTAGCTTTTGGGCCGGCATTTCGGGCTGGATAACAATTTCAAGCCTTTAAGACAGTATGTCGTCTATTCTGCCTATTTCAACAGGTGTTGTATCTTTTCCCACCAGAACGCCCTTGCTGTTTGCCAGTATGGATGAACCAACATACATGTTTCCGAAATTAGCCGTTCCGGATTTGACCGGCACCTTGAAAAGGTCAGAGAGGAACTTCATCTCCTCCTCATCGGCATCCGGTGTAACGAGCATTCCTTTGGCACTGAGGACCGAAGCCGACCCCACTGTCTTTATTCCTCCAATAGTGCCTTTCACAACCTCCACATCCAGGGCATCTGATATCTTCTTTATGGATGAGGCAGTGTATCCTTTATGAACCATTGCAGCACGATCGTTTGTGACTATGTCGTTTCCCACGGCATTTATGCGGTCCTTGAGATACAGGATATTTCTGTCTGATGCAAGTTTAAGCTCAAGCTTATCGCTGTTTACAGGAAGTATGATCCCCTTGGAATTGATGACCATCAAACTCCCTATGAGATTTGCGTTGTCTATGAGTATCTTCTCTGTCTTCACCTGGAGGCCCTCTTCTATATCCCTGAGAGAGTAATCCTCTATGGGTGCCGGCACGAATGCCACGTCTTCCCAGACGCGGGCATATACGCCTATAAAATTACTTCTAAGAATAGATGTTTTTCTAATCATTTAATCAGGGCAACAGTACTTCAGCCGTTCCATCCTGGAGCTTAATAACCTTTACAGTGATCTTTGACTGAACGTTTTCCCTGCCTCTTTTCCATATGTCCTCATTTACTCTTGAATCAATCCATATCTTTGATTCCTCAATTCGCGTGTTTTTTGAGACATGCTTCCTTATCATTGATATGGCGGTATCGGCTCTCCTGGATCTCGAGGAATCCCTGGTTCCTCTGAGCGGTATATTCATTATGGTTTCACTGGAATATTCATTTTCTACCATTGTTTCACCTACAGTTTAAGATTGCCCCTTCTCCAGTTCCTTCTTCTCGGGTTCGTGGTTACTCTCCTGTCGGTTTTCATCATTACCCAGCCTGGAACTCGCCTGTTTTCCTTAACTTTCTTCATCAGTCTGATCTTTCTTCCAAGTTCCTTGTTTCTACTCAATGCTATCTCCTCTCTATTCTTGTTTCCCTTTTTTTCTCCGTGAGTTTTGCCAGTATATCCCTTATGTCACTGTCAGTCAGGAGGCGGTTGATCCTGCCCATTGACGCAAGCTGCACCAATTGATTTTCCACGTTCTCAGCAAGATCTGGTCTCACGAGCCTCACATTTGCCAGCCTCTCTCTTGCGTCCGGAGCAAGTATCTGCCTGAGAATCTGTTGCTTTCTGGCCTTTTCGGCCTCCTGCATTTTCCTCTGTTCTTCGATTTCCTGCTGTTCTTGCGAATTCCTCTGCATTTCCAGCAGTTTTCTTTTTCTCAGCTCTTCAAGCTCATCGTCGCCGTCCATTCCCCATCACTTAAAGATATTTCTCAAGAGAAGGATTTGACTGCACCAGGCTCTTCATTACCTCCCTGGATGCCTTATCAAGGATGGATGAGCCCTGTGGAGAAACCATTCTCCCCTTTCTGTCCTTTTTGACATAACCCAGTGATTCAAGCTGAAGGAGCATTTTCCGGACTATGAAACGGCTCCCCTTTGCAGGATGATAGCTTATTGATCCCCTGTCAACTCTTCCCCCGTATTCCTCGCTCAGCTTTGATATGCCTATGGGGCCGTTGAGATAAACCTTCCTCAGGGTGGAAGCCAGTCTCTTGTAGTACCAGTCAGGATCTTCCCATGATTTCTCCCGGTGTATTCCTGCCTTAAGATATGAAGCCCATTCCGGTACCTCTACCCTCTTATCTTCCTTAAATGTTTCTGCCAGGTTTTTCAGCAGCATATCTGGCGGCACTTTCTTAACATCTACCATTTAACATCACGAATAAAGGTGCATTTAAAAACTGCTTATAATTCTTTCTTGTTGATGTGAAGATAATATCATGACCCCATGCCTCTTGCAATTGATGTTTTTATCCTGTGACATTATGTTCTTTCACTAACGACGTGGCGGACCATTTATCAGCATTCCTGAAGTAATTTTACTCTATTTTCCCATTCGTTATATATCACAGAATAATGCCAGTAGTGAATACTGATATGGAAGAAAGCCATGGTTTTCACTTCAGTTCCTACTGCATTTCTGCCGATGGCGTGTGGAAAAGTTATGGCCATCAGGATGCCCTCAAGGGATTGACGCTCCAGATCCCATGCGGAGAGAGAGTTGCCCTGATAGGCCCAAATGGGGCTGGAAAATCCACCACACTTAAGCTACTTGCCGGACTCCTCAAACCTGACGCTGGTTCCGTATCCATAAAGGGGTTCCCTCCAAATAGCTATGAGGCAAAGAAATTGATAGGATATCTTCCTGAGGATGCAAGCCCTTACCTGACGCTCTCCGTCAGGGAGAATCTCGAATATATCGGTGCAATAAGAAATACTGCGGGCCTTGCAGACCGAATTGAATCGCTGATGGAACTGCTTGAACTCAGGGAGTTTGAAAAGGCGAGAACCTCAAGGCTATCAAGGGGAAACCGCCAGAAACTCGCCCTGGCGCTGTCCATAATACATGATCCTGAAATTGTCCTTATGGATGAGCCTCTCAATTATCTTGACATTCCCACGCAGGAGAAAGTTATCAGCTTTCTTACAGATATGAAAGCAACATTTCTGGTGTCGACACACATAATGTCCATAGCGGAGAGGCTAACAGACAGATGCTTTATCATATCTCACGGAAACAGGCTATGGGAGGGCAGCATGACTGAACTCAGAGCTGAGGCTGCCAAAGATACGCCAATTGAATCCATTGTTGCAAGGTTGATGTCCGGTGTTCACTAGGGTAATGAAGCTGATCTTGAGGACAAGGTTTTCGCCCTCTTACTTCGCCGTCATAGCATTTGTGCTTCTGTATTCACTGATCTCACTGTCGGGAGGTGATTCTGGCAATGAATACCTGTATGGTGATCTTTACTTCGCCCTGATCATAGGGGTTTTCTCAACAATATCCATCATATTCGGCGGGATTTCAGTGACCAAATCTGACCAGGAATTTCTGCTTGTTTCGGCAATCCGGAGACGTGACCTTGTTCCATCCCTTTTTTCTGCACAGTTTCTGGCCTCAGGTCTAATACTTCTTGCAGCTTCACTAATAACCATATTCGGAATTTACAGAACCTCACCCCTGGTTGGCATTGCCATCCTTGATGTTATTCTGCTTGCACTGTTCTCTGTCTCCATAGGTATTGTTCTCACAGACAGATCACTTTTTCTGAGGGTCCCACTTGCAATCGCGTCCCTGCTCTGGATACTGTCCAGCTATCTCGGCTTCAGGTACGGCGCCATATCATTCCTTAGATACAATCCTGTTCTTCCCCTCATTACAATCTTTCCTGTGACATTTGTAAGCATGTTTTTTGCCGTAAGAATGCTTTCTGGCGAAAATCTACCATTCCGTGTCTCAGGAATAAGGAGACAGTCAAGCAATTTCAGGAAAACCTCCAGATATGCAGGGCTCTCGCCAAGTGCAGCCATCCTGAAGCTTGGAATAACGCAGATAAGCCTTGCCACCAGGGCCAGTTCCATGGGAAACATAAAGTCGACTGCCAGGAGGATACAATTTTCGGTAGTCCTGATAATATTCGTAGTAATAGCAGTCGCATATTCCATCTATATGCTGTTTTACGCAACACCTTCCGAAAATGTTTCTTTTCCTGGAATCGCCGGAGTCAACCTGGTCACAGTATTTCTCATCATATATTTGGGATCTACACCGCAGATGATGATGGGGTCCGGCGCCATGGCTTATGAAAGGGCGTGGCTGTCATTCATGTCAATGGAGCCTGGAACTTATGTCAACTTGCTGATTATATCGAAAATGTTTCAGGCGGCGATCGCCGGGATTCCCATAGCAATTGCAGGCCTTATGCTCTATGTTCTAGGAGTGCATGGCACACTCATGATCATTCCTGTTTTTGAGATTGTGAGCCCGTTCATGGTTGGGGTGTATCTCTTCATGGCATTCTCTGTCAGGCCTTACCAGATGAAAGATGAAAACTACATACCGGCGCGGTTCAGCGCAAACCAGTTTCTGATGATCCTGCCCATAATCGGATTTTATCTAATCGCCTTCTCGATTCTCTTCGAACCTCTTTCACTTGCTTATCTTGTTTCTTTCATGGCGCTGATTCTTGCCCTGATACTCACCAGAAGAGATTACTGGGCAAGGCGCCTTAACAAAATGGTCGAAAGAGGGTTTATTTGACCCTTAAGAGGATTCGGGCCCGCCAGACTCTTGAACCAAGCCACAGTGGACCAAAAGATCCAGTTCACGCCGAAATGATCCCTTTCAGTTTTGAAAGTGAATTTTCAAGTTCCTGTATGAGCGCATTCCTGATCTTGATTCTTATCTCTCCATCTGTAGGTTTCCAGAGATTGTGATATTTCCCTATGAAATCCATTGTTTCCTCTGTGATTTCACCATTCTTGAGTATCCAGTTAAGCCCGGCTGACACGAGGAGCATTTCCCTGTCCTGAGACAGACGTGATTCCATGGCATTGATTCTTTCCTGTGCCATTGATATGGAATCATTAACTTTCTGCGCTTCCTGCCTCATCTGGCCAACCGTCATCTCTAGGCCGACCACCTTCGCACTGAGACCCTCTATTTCCTCCCTCATTCTTGATCTCTGGTCTTCAAGCATAGCAATTTCAGTTGATAGCTTTGCAACGTCCATATCGTACTTTTTCCTGTTTCCAGCCCACTCCAGGAAATCCCGGAAAGTGTAATCAGAGACGCCTTCAAACGTTTCACCGTGTGCAGCGTTGCTGGAAGCGGATGAGAATCTGGCTTCCACGCCCCTAAGTTCAGAAATTATGCTGATAAGATCTTCCTTGCTAATGCCATTTCTTGCAAAAAATTCTGAATAATCATCATACTGGCCGTGCTTCTCAGCTGCGGGAACTGATTCAAGGACCTTCTCTTTTCTATTTCCGGAAGTAGGTAAAACTGATTCCTTCAGTATACGGCTCACCGTTGATATGGATATCCCGTTTTCTCTGGCAAGTTGCGATTTTGAAATATTCCCCGCAGAATATTTTTCCACAATGCCTCTCCTCATTTCTGAGGAAACCTTTCCGGCCATGACACTCAGTATGATAATCCTATCATGGAAATAACCTCTTCTGGATCTCTGAACCACCTTCAGAACCAGCATTCTGATAAAACTGAAAAATCGCTATTTAGAAGATTTTTGCCGTTTCGAGCTGTGGCCTAGAATAACTCATTTAACTGCTGGAAAGCTTCCCAACGAGTCAAATACATATAATCTTTCAGGCTACCCTAATTCTGGCGTATTTAACCGCACTTTTATGATGAGAATGATAACCAAAAGGAAGCTCTCATATCTGCTGATATTGACATATTTGATGACTTTCCTGATGTTTTTGCACGATCCCACCACGGTTGGGGAAAATTTATCCCTTGCTGGCTCAAGGTGTTGGATTCATCCGGCCTCTTCTTCCGTTGAAAACAACATCTTGTAAGTGTATGGGAACAATTCTTTATAAGAAGCGCTGGGAGGGAGATTTGAACTCCCGATCTACAAAGAGAACAGGTTTTCCAGACCTGCGCCCTACCAGGCTAGGCTATCCCAGCTTCATTACCCCATATCAATGACTTATATAATTTTAGGGCAACAATGCGCGCAGAAGTGGAAAAATTATGAAATGAGGGCTGTCGCCATGGTGCCATGCAGGGGCGGCAAATAACTTATTCGCACGAAGACTGCATGTCAAACAGGGGTGAAGAAATTAATATAACTTTGGGTTTTCCTCATTAGAGCTGCCTTTCCGCCTCATTTCTATTGAGTCAATATAAAATATAAAAGATTTACTTTATGTGCTCAAATACAGGAACTGAAAGGGTCTTGGATATGCCTTTCATCCCCTTGAGATTGTCCAGAACAAGTTCAGCCAATTCTTTCATATTTCGTGCGACCGCTAGCACAATTACGTCCCAGTTGCCAGCAATTATAGAAGCTGATATCACGTTTTCCAGCCTGGCAATCTGCTCTACCAGTTCTCTCTGATTTACTGGAGACTTGAAATCAAATTCGATGAGTATGTAAGACATTATGCTGAATCCAAGCTTATCATAATCCATATCAAGAGTGTACCTTTTGATAAACCCCTCCCTCCGTAACTTCTCCATCCTTTCGAAAACTGTGGCGCGTGGAATATCAAGCTTCGATGAGATTTCTGATATCTTATCTCTGCCGTTCTGCTTAAGGTGGTTTAAAATCAGAATGTCTTTTGCATCTAATTTTCCTTGCATAATCAACAAAATATTATTACTACTTAAAGTCATCTTTACAAATGATCAATATTTGTCAGGAAAAATTCACACATCGTTCACCGATATCTTAAAAATTTCTCTGCATTTTATAACATTATGTTCAATATCTGACGTTTTCTTCACATAATCATATACGCCACTTTAAGGAGGCGGAAAATTTACCGGATTCCATAATATTGGAACACATTTAAAAAAATACATGCTAGTGACAAATTTACACCAAAGTATTCCACTGGATTCACCTTACGGTGCCATCATGCAACAACTGATCATAATAATCCATTTTTCCGTTGATTGTATAAGTTATCAGCTTTTTCTTCTCATTTTGAATTGTTTACGATATTCATAACTATAAAGAGGCTGAGCAGATTAAGTGCAAGCGTCGAGATATAGAACGCCACTGAATGAGAAAAATCTATTCCCAGAGACACGTATGAGATCAGGGTGGATACCAGGGTTGGGAGTGAGATCAGCAACGCAGTTATGGCAAAAAGAACAACAAGTTCGGTATTTCCGCCAAATGAGTAGAAATTTACAGTTGTGGATCCTCTTGGAACCTTTCGCAACAGGCGCCTGATGTTATACAGGGAACTGTATATATACGCAATGATCAGATTAACCGGAAAAAGTATGAAGATAAGTGGGCTTCCCCTGGTCTTGAGCAGAAACAGAACTGAAATTGGTGCAACTATTGCAGCAAATACTGCTGCACCAACGTATCCCTTGGAGTAGATTATATCCTTTGGCCTAACAGGAAGGGCCTGAAGAACGCTGATGCCGTTTCCCTCTGACATTATGAGAACTATGGAATAGAACGCAGACGAGACTATTACGATGGCCAGCATGGAATAATAAATTGAAATGGAGCCAAATGAAGTCCCGGATGAGTAGAAAAAAATTGAAATGAGAGTTGGCAGAACCAGGAACACCGGTATGAGCATCATGAGAAAATTCTGGGATTTTCTGAAAATATTTCGTTCATCCTTCCTGAAAATGGTCAGGTAGAATCCTGACTTTGATTCATGCAATTTCTTTTGGGATATGCCAGTTGCGCTATATGATACGGTGTCGATCTGTGTTACCCTGGTGAATGTGCGGGAATTGACAGCACTAAAGATAAGTATGGTGATCAGGGCATAGAGCAGTGATGCCGCAATGCCGTAATAAACGTACGAGGATGGCTGTGCTGAAGGGAAAATAATATATGCGGAACTCAGGAGAGGCACAAACATATATGAAATGTGGCCAATTATTGAGGGCAGCACTGGAATCTCCTGGGGAATCTGTATTGCAATTTCAAACAGGATAAAGAAAGCTATGAATCCCGTAACCCTAAGTATGGTGGAGATGGACCCGCTCCTGAGGCCGCGCTTTCTCTCTATGCTTCCGGATAGCGTGTATATCATCGCACTGCCGGCCGTGTATCCAAGCCCAAACCTTTATAAAAATTATTCT
>JAJZAW010000040.1 GCA_021799185.1 Thermoplasmata archaeon | reverse complement strand
AATCTCTTCAAAATCCTCGTTTTCCAGAGTTATTACTTCACCGGACGGAAGCGTTATGGTTGCATAATACATCTCTCCATCCTTCGAAATCTCCACCTCAGCTAACTTATCTCCCATGTTACCACAACGTAATTTGATAGGTTATAATATATTTTTCAGATTGAAGTGAAGCGAGTGTCAAAATTAAGGGGCTCACGACACGTAGCTTAATGATATAAGGATGAAAAGTATAAATATCGGTTGACCCTGCTGGTATCGGAGGTGCTCACCATTGGTTAACTTCGTGAAGAGACGCGATTACGATGATGATGACGACTACGATGACGATGATGATGACAACTGATCGTAGTATGATTTAACCGTCTTTTTTTATTGAATAAATATGATCTGTTTTTCAATACGCAGGGAAGAACCCTGTCTTTATTGTTGCGGAACGGCAGCGTTTCCCATCATTGCCTTAGACAAGGCGGTTCATATTCTTACTTCATTCCTGCATGCTTTGTACTAATGGCAGAAGAGTTCCGCAATAAAAATAAGGAGGTTCCGCCTTATAAACTTCGGGCAAGAATGGTGTATCTTGCTAAACGCGTTAAATGTCACAGTAACGTGGCCGTTTAACGGGAACCGGCACTCGTCTTGGTAATAAAACACATAGAAGGTTTAGAATAGACTGTTTACAAATGTGATGTTCATTGGAAGATAATGCAGAGAATCTATCAGTATTCAATCAGCTCGATCCCAGAATCAGAGAAATGCTCCTGAAAAAGGGAATTATGGATCCAACGGACCCGCAGCAGGATGTCATACCCCATATTCTGAAGGGAGAGAATGTCCTTCTTTTATCGCCCACTGGCAGCGGAAAAACCGAGGCGGCCATACTTCCTATCTTCCACAGGATTCTGTCTGAAAAGCCACAGCCTGTTTCAACTCTATTCATAACGCCTCTCAGGGCGCTCAACCGAGACCTTCTTGAAAGGCTCAGGGAATATGGGAGAGAGCTTGGCATCCGCATCCAGGTGAGGCACAGTGACATCACTGACGCTGACAGGAGGGAAATAGTCAGCAATCCCGGGGATATACTAATTACCACTCCTGAATCACTACAGATTCTCCTCAACGGAAAGAGACTCAGGGAAATTGTCTCACATGTTCGTTTCCTCATAGTGGATGAGCTTCACGAAACAGCCCAGAATGAACGGGGCTCTCAGTTTGCCATAGCCGTTGAACGGCTCAGAGAACTTGCTGGCAACTTTCAGAGAATCGGCCTTTCTGCCACCGTTGGAAATGAAGATGAGCTTGCCAGATTCCTATCTCCAGATAGCCCACCATATATTTCCAGATCAGGGCTGAAGAAGCGCATGTCAATACAGATCGGTGTTCCTTCAAAGGCAGATGAGGCGGCAGCCGGCATAATGGGCTGCGATGAGGGATATGCAGGCGCCATTCTGCATATGTGGGATCTGATCCAGAATCACCGCGGAACCCTTGTTTTCGTAAATACAAGAAGCTCCGCTGAGGATATTGCATTCAGGCTGAGGCTTTACCTCCAAGATCCGCCCATACAGGTACATCACGGTTCCCTTTCCCGTGAGGCCAGGGAGAGTGCGGAGAAGGACTTCAAGGAAGGAAGGATAAAAGCACTGATATGCACGTCCTCACTGGAACTCGGAATTGATATAGGGTCCGCAGATCTGGTTCTGCAGTTTAACTCCCCGAGGCAAATCAATAAACTAATCCAGAGAGTTGGCAGATCAGGGCACAGCCTTGACAGGATATCTCTGGGCAACATTGTCTGCAGTGACATAATAGAACTCGAGGAGGCCAGTGCCATAGTTTCATACATAATTGAAGGCCATCTTGAGGATATTTCAATAAGGGAAAATTCCCTTGCAACAATTGCAAACCAGGTGCTGTCGGAAGCCAAATTCTTCAGCGAAATAGATGCGGATAATTTCTTTAAGGTAGTCACAGGATCATATCCCTTCAGGAACCTGAGCCGGGAAGAATATGATTCTACACTGGATTTTCTTGCCCGCACAGGCAAGATTTTTTTTCAGGATGGCAAGGTCAGAAAGAGGAGGGGGGTCCTGAACTATTTCCTTGAGAACATATCCATGATACCGAGCGAAAAGAATTTCAAGGTCATTGACCAGATAAACCGGAAATTCATAGGTACGCTGGATGAAAGGTATGTGGTAAATGAAATTGAGCCAGGGTCTTATTTTGTAATACGCGGTTCAACTTGGAGAACCATAAGGATAGACAGGGACAGGATACTGGTTGAACCATTTCCCACTGCAGCAATAGCGCCTAAATGGTCAGGTGAGGAGATACCGGTGCTTTTTGATGTCACGGAGAAGGTTTCACAGAACAGGGAAAGCAGATTTGTGCCTGATTTTGTGGAAGACGGCTCCAGAAAACTTCTTGAGGACTGGTATTCCAAGGATTCCGCCACCATACAGCGCACTGTTATTGAGACAAAAGCAAATGAGATAATTGTGCAGGTGTTGCTTGGAACAAAGGGGAACTTCGCACTTGCTGAAATCTTCTCCAGCATCCTCTCCGGCATCACTGGGGAGAGCGTTGAAACTGACTATTCACCATATCATTTCTACATAAGGTCTTCACGGGCTATCAGGTCAAACGATGTGAGAAGGATTATACTGAGCATTGATCCAGACAGGCTATATCAGTACATTTCAGGATCAGCCCGAAGATCCAGGTTTTTCAATTCAGTGTTTCTCTACGAAGCCCGCAAGTTCGGCCTCATAGCCAACGACGCAGACATGGGCAGAATAAGATTTGAGAAGATTGTGGACGCTTACTATGATACGCCTGTCTACAGGGATTCAATCCGGAAGCTTGTATCCGACTACATGGATCTAGCATCTCTTGAAAAGTACCTGAGGGGCATAAGATCAGGCCATATTGAATTCACCCTGAAGGATGATATCTCAGAAAGTTCTGATGTGTTCCTTACACATTATTCTGAGAGGGTAGCCCCCCTGAAGCCTACGCGCAGCATACTTGATGCAGTGAAGAAAAGGCTCATGAACGAGGAAACCATACTTTACTGCACATCTTGCGGCAACGTGAGGACTTTGAAGGTTAGGGATATAAAAAGCATAAGGTGCCCATCCTGCGGGAGTTCTCTAGTTGCCTCACTATCCCCATTTGAAAAGAACCTTCTGGACAGATCAAGAGAGGAGGATCCGGATGGAATCAAGACAAGAAAACGCCTCATGAAGAACGCGCATCTGGTAAGGGAGCGTGGAATGCAGGCCATAACGGTAATGGCTGCAAGGGGTATTGGACCTGAGACGGCATCCCGCCTCCTTGATGTAACTTACACCAATGAGGATGACCTCATAAGGGCCATATTGAACGGGGAAATGGATTATGCCAAAAACAGGCGCTTCTGGGACTAACGCTCTGACGGCAAATATTAAATCCCGGATTTCATATGTTTTTCAATAAATGTCCGGATCCAGAATCCTGAAAATCCTTGAAAGGTATCGCCAGAAAAATAGCCGGGTGCCCATAATTGTGGAGGGAAGGCATGACATAGACAGCCTCAGAAGAATAGATTTTCCCGGAGAGATTATTACCATAAACTCGGGGAATTCCCTGGTTACTTTCTCTGACAGCATTGCCAGAAACTACAGCGAGGTTATACTTCTGCCCGATTTTGACCGCAAAGGGCACCAGATCATGTCAAATCTGGAGAATTTTCTGCATGGTTCGGGCTGTTACGCCGACACAGATTTGTGGAACTCCATCAGGAAAATGATGCCTGTACGAACTGTTGAGGAGCTCCCATTTGCGCTGTACAGGGTGCAGCAGACAGAGAATTAATAACAATAACGCCATGGAGGTCAATGGCTTCCAATATCAAGATCACATTCATGGGCACAGGCGGTTCCTGGCCTTCTCCGGGGAGAGGGCTGCCTGCGGTTGCCGTGCAGATTGACGAAATCACAAACCTTTTTGACTGCGGTGAGGGGACGCAGAAACAGATCATGAAGAGCAAAGTATCCTTCATGAGCATAGACAACATCTTCATTACGCACTTCCATGGTGATCATTTTCTGGGACTTCTGGGGCTTGTACAGAGCATGTCGTTCAACGGGCGAGAGAAACCTCTGTACATCTATGGTCCAAGAGGCGCAACCAGGATACTTTCAAATGCCATGAATGTAGGCTATTTCCGGCTTGGATATGAGATCCGCGTTGGAGAGCTGGAATTCGGCAAGACCTACGATTTCCATAAATTTACGGTAAGCACCATGAGGAATGACCATCCTGTCCCCGCCATGTCATACAGGATTCAGGAGAAGGACCTCGTGAAGATTGACCAGTCAAAGGCTGAAGCCCTCAATATACCTTCCAGAAGGCTGGAGGAGATTCGCAGCAATGGAACGGCCGTTATTGATGGCAGAACAGTTTCAATTCATGATATAAGCATGGGCATAAGAAAGGGCAGATCCATCGTTTACACTGGGGATACAAGGCCCCTTGAAGAAATGAAGGATTTTGCCAGGGATGCGGACGTGCTCATACATGAGACCACGACTGATTCTACCCTGGAACCAAAGGTCAATGAATTCGGCCACTCCTCCTCGAGACAGGCGGCTGAAATTGCCAGGGATGCCCATGTCAGAAAATTCTTTCTCTTCCATTACAGCCCAAGATATGAGAGCCTCCAGCCACTCATAGACGAGGCGAAGAGCATCTGCCCTGAAGCAGAGCTGAGCAGAGAGCTGATGGAATATGACGTCAGGCCATCCGGAAACATCATTCCTGTTGATTAACAATAATTTCCCGTTCGCGCATTAAACCTGATTCAGCGCTTTCGCATATGCGCCTTATTGCACTCTCTGTCCCTTCCGTAAAATGCCTCGCCAGGAAACCCTTAAGAAGCAGCATTGGCAGCGAGAGCTTGATCTCCCATCTTACCCTGATCTCTGTCCCGCCATCAATATTCCTTAGCTCGGTTTTCTTGAAGCCTGAAAATGGGCCGCTGTGGTAGTTTTCAGTGCAGCTCAGCGATTTCCGGTCGCACAGATACGACATCATTCCATTGCCGGGAAAGGCGAACCTGACAAGAAGCATACTGCCGTCTGATCTGGTTATGTTCCTCATTCCGTGCCAGAACTCCGGAAGCCTCTGCCAGTCACTGATCTCATCCAGGATCCTCTCCGGGCTAGCAGAAGATTTACCGGCCACTTCTATCTTGATCTCCCCGACCATTGTGCTACCCTACCTAAAGTATGTTCCTGCCCTTAACCGTTACTCCCCTTGACCCCTGGAAATTGCCTGATCGCTCTCCATAGGCTTCCTTTGGCCTGGACAGCATCTCATGCACAACAAGCTGGGCTATGCGATCGCCCCTTGAAACAGTGATTGGAGAACTGGAAGCATTCAGAAACGAAAGCGTCAGGTTGCCATGGAACCCTGCATCAACTGCCCCGAATGAGCCGAAAACACCTCTTCTGGCATAGGATGACCGAATCCAGATCTGGCCCATTGCATCCTCCGGCATCCTTATGTATTCCATTGTGGAAACAAGAAAGTGGTTACCACCAGGAACGATTGCCTCACCGGTGGTCACGTTCCCGGATATCCATACCTGATCAATCCTGAGATCATAGCCGTTAGGCGTGACGCACATGACATCAAAGTTTTCGCTAATGATGTTCCCTTCATTTGCAAATTCCAGAATTTTCTGATCGCTGTAGACAGACATATTCATCCCAGGGGTTTGGCTCCCCTGGCATGGTTAACCCGAAAAAGATTATTAAAAGTAATGTAAAGGATCATTGATGCAAAGAAAGAGATGTAGTAGCTCACATCAACAGACCCGAGATAAAATGCAAGTGGGCCTTCAAATACGGCGCCTGGACTCATGAACGGCACAGATATCAGTATTGCCAGCACATAGGCAGAAATGCCGGAATATGAAGCCACACTGGGAGGGCTGTTCCTGCCAAGTATGAAGTAATGGGCAATGAGTATCCCCAGCCACGGAGTTATCCAGTAATCCAGGATGAACAGAAACGTTTCATAGAAGCCATAAAAATTGTTATATCCAATTATTCCAAGTGCAAGGGACACAATCACGCCTATGATCAGTGCCCTGTTCCTGGTCAGCCTTGATATGGCTGTATTCAGTGAGGTTGCATTTGAAAACAGGTTGATGGCATTTGCTGCAATCCCACCCAGGAAGAGCGATATCATTCCAATTGCGGCATATGCCCCCATGTAGCCGGCAAGAGCTATTGCAGGGTTGGATATGGCCCCATGAGCAGTTATGGCCACAGCCATTCCGATAATTTCTATCCAGAATGATGCAATGGCGCCACCTGCGAATGTGAATCCGAATGACCTGCGTGGCCTGTCATTTTTCCTTGTGAATCGCGAATAGTCTGATGCGTACGGCCCCCATGCCATGATATAAGAGAACGATGAGGCCAGAGTTATGCCGAAGGCTACAAGCGGGTCCTGGATTGATGGATGGTATGAATAAGTTGACGAAAATGTTGTGAAGTACCTGATGCTGATGGCTGCAAACATCACCCCCAGTACGGCAGACATGGCAATTTCGAATCTTCTGATCCAGTTGTGCCCGGAATAGGCAAGGGCAAAGACAATGGCAGTCACTATGAATATTGGAATGAGAAAGGACACGCCGGAAATGATTACATGTAGGGCGAATGATGCCAGGACAAGGTTGACGGTAAGCCATCCAAGGGTATTCCCCCACTGAAGAACGGCAAGAACCCTTGAGCCCAGCCTGCCGAAGGGACCGAGGCTCAACGCCATCTGGGGTTTACCTGTGAGAGATCCGGTCATGCTCATCATCCCCAGAAGGATGCCGCCTGTTATGTTTCCCATAACCAGGGCAACTATTGCATAATCCACCGGCATCCCAAGGGAGATTGGAATGAATCCAATGGCAAAATCGCCGATTGTAAGGTTTGCAGCGAACCATATGAAGAAGAGCGATGAGGGCTTCATGGTTCTATTTTCAGCTTTATCAGAAGCTGAAACAAAGGTTTTTTGTGACTTTTCAGCGAACGTCTGTTCGGCAGACATATGTGGAAAGCCCGATTCAGTAATTAAAATTTACACTTCTCCAATTATATGCAACTTAAGACCGTAAATTAAAATTAAGAAGAAGCACATATCCAATCATGGATGTGGTCCGCAAGGTTGAGGCAGTCCTGTATGCATCTGAATCTCCCATGTCTGCCGGAGACATCTCCTCTGTGATTGGGGAAACCCGTGAAGATGTGCTGAAAGCAATAAAAAAGCTTGCCAGAGATTATTCTGCCCGTGAAACATGCTTAGCTGTTGCCAGATCCGGGATAAGGTATAAAATCCAGCTCAAGAATGAGTATTCTGACATCGTTGCTCCTGTTTCAAGAATGGAAATAGATCAGGTTCAGCTTAAGATTCTTGGTTTTGTTGCTGCAAACCCCGGTGCGCTGAGGGGGCAGATCATACAGAAATACGGCGAGCGATCCCGTCCGCTTATTCACGATCTTGTGAAGAGGAAGCTGCTCTCTGAGAAGAGGTACAGGAACACTGAAGCCTTTGATGTGACCCGTGAATTTTACAGATATTTCAATATCGATCGTGGTGAACTGGTTTCCAGAATCAGAAACACCGGGGATGACGAGCATGCCCAGTAAGATTCTCCTTGTTGGAGGAGGAGGAAGGGAAGACGCCGTTGCAAGGAAAATTGTTGAATCGGGTTCGGAATTATATTCAGCCCTTAAGAACCGGAACCCTTCAATAATTTCATTATCCAGGGAGACGCTCATCACGGATGAGCTCAATCACCAGGCAATCCTTGAATTCGCACTGGCAAAGGGCGTGGACCTGGCGTTCATAGGCCCTGACCCTGTTCTGGACACACCACTTGCCGACACACTCCTTTCCAGAGGCATTCGCGTGGCCTCCCCATCTAGGCTTGCAGCGCGAATAGAGACTTCAAAAGCTTACATGAGGGAACTTCTGTCCCGTTACGAGATACAGGGAAATTTGGAATATCATGAGGTTAAATCTGTTAAAGAGCTTGAAACATTGATCCTTGATTCCACTGCAGAATACGCGATTAAGCCTACCGGCCTCACCGGAGGCAAGGGGGTCAGGGTCATGGGGATCCAGATTGATACCAGGAGAGAGGCTTTCCAGTATGCGAGGGAAATTCTTGAACGAGACGGCATGGTGCTTCTTGAGGAGAAGATCTCCGGCGAGGAGTTTTCCCAGATGGTGTTCACAGACGGTACACACATGGCGCCAATGCCCATGGCACAGGACTTCAAGAGGGCATTTGAAGGCGACAAGGGCCCCAATACCGGTGGTATGGGGTCCATAACGGATGCCGATCATCTTCTCCCTTTCATTGATTCTGGAACAAGGGAAAGAGCCCTTCAGATCATTGCATCTGTGATTAACGCCATGAGGTCAGAAGGCAATGAATTCAGGGGGATAATGTACGGCCAGTTCATGAAAACTTCCCGGGGGCCAAAAGTTGTAGAAATAAATGCAAGGTTTGCCGACCCCGAAGGAATTAACGTGCTCAGCATATCATCTGGCAACTTTACAGAAATGCTATATTCCATAGCGGATGGAAGCCTGAGAAAGAGCGTAAGTTTCAGAAATTCCGCAACAGTCCTGAAATATGTTGTCCCGGTGGGATATGGCATTGACCCCAGGCCGGGAAAGCTTGAAATTGACAAAAATTTTGAAGGGGAAAACCTGAAGATCTATTACGCTGCTGTATCAGGCACCAGGGATAATGTAATAATGTCCTCTTCCAGGGCACTTGCAGTTGTGGGCATTGCAGATCATATCTGGGATGCATCCGACACTGTTGAGGAAGGATTGAAAAAAATTCATGGAGAATATTATGTCCGCCACGATATTGGTACACGTGAAATGATCCAGAGGAAGATCAGGCAATCCTGATTTTGCCGAATATTCTGGGTGACCTGTTGGGCGTTGATACCACAAGGTTATCCTTTATTCTGAGCACAGGCTTCTCAAGCTGAATGCTGGATCTGTCAATAATTCCGCGCTGGTACCTCATCTCATCGGACACGAATATTTCCTGCACTTCATCAGCAATGATCTTTGAGAATGGGCTTATTTCCAGTTTTCCGTTGAATGAACTCAGATACTGGAATGGCAAATCAGAGAGGAACATTCCCCTCTCAAGCTCATCAGCATCTATGTTCTTAAGGGCAACGCCAACCCTGACACCGCTCTGGGCTGATTCCTGATCCTCGTCCTGCACCTGTATTGATCTCACCTGCACTTCCTTGTCTGCGTATGAACAGAGAAGTTTCTGATGCCTCTCAACCTGCCCTCCGAGTACAAAGCCCAGTGCAACAGTACCCACGCTCTTCACCTTGAAGAAGTGATCTATGAGAATCATGGTATTCTGGAACCTGGGCACATGCTTTTCTTTTTCCAACTCAGGAAGCAGTTCCATGGGGTTCCCGGAGAAGAAACCAAAATTCCTCATGGAGGTGTTTGCTGTCATTTTCTTCACCACATCAATCTTATCGGGGCTGCTGACGAGAAAGTATCCCCTGCTCAGGCCCATTAAATCCATGGCAACAACAACTTCACCAAAATCCCTGTTGATCTGATCCGCATTCACAATTGCAATGTCTGCAGGATAGATGGCATCAGTGAGTGAAGACACTTTCTCAGGAAATCGGGATGCAGAAATAAAAGTGTACACATTGTCTCCATCCTTCCTGTGGTACAGTGTAATGTCACTTTCCGTGCCTTTCTTCGCAACAACCTTAAGGAACTCTGCGGCATCATATGTGAATACTGTGAGATTTTTTAACACTTCAGGACACCTCATTCATTACAAGCCTGCAGACGCTGTCGACAAAACTGTCTCCGTCATCAGGAAGGCCTGTTCTGTGGTAATCCATTCCCGTTTCCTTAACCTTTTCTCCAAACTCCAGATCAAGATCATAAAGTATCTCAAGATGCTCGTACAGGAAGCCGATGGGAACAGCAAGCAAGGATCTGTATCCCTTCGCTTTAATCTTTTCAAGAATTTGGTAGATAGATGGCTCCAGCCATCTGTTTCCGTATTTCCCCCTGCTCTGGTAACCTGCAAAATACTCCTGCAGGCCTGCTTCCTCTGCAGTGGCGCGTGCAGCAGCCATGAATGCTGAATTATATTCGTTCTCATCACCCCGAAATAGTGGAAGGCTGTGGGCGTCGAATAGTACTGCGTCGCCCGCGTGATAATGGCTTTTCACCAGGGGCGCCCAGATTCCAGCAAGAATATCTGAGGGTATGCCATTGATGAATCTGATCTCCGGTTGTAGATTTCTTCTGGAAAGCGCCTTTTCCAGTGGATCAAGGTATGAACCCCTGACACCACCTGATGGAAACGGGAAAAGCGGAAAAGCGACAATGGTATCGGCATTGCTGATGGAAATGGCAGAAATAGACTGATCCAGCCACGGTCTCCAGTGCTTGTTGCCAAGAATCACGTCTACTTCGCTGTGGCGTGATAGCCGCGCACTTATTTTGCTGACAAGGCTATCAACGATTGCATTTGATGGTGAAACCCCACCAACCATTGCATATTTTTCTGTATTTTCTTTTGTTGCGTATTCCGGCACAGGCTTTCCCTCGTATATTCCCTGGAGATACTCGGGGACGTCCTCCATTCTTGTGGGGCTGCCGTATGCCATCAGAATGACATGAATCAATTCAAGCTCCTCCGGACAAGCAATTATCCGCCCGGCTGCAATGAAGCCAATTATTGATGCGCACGCAACTGGTTTGAACTAAGGTTAATTTCATAGCGGTTGTGCTCCTGTATATTCCATGAAAATATGGAGCCAATGAAGTTCAATCACTGGGCTATTGCCCTCAACTGCCCTATGAGTTCCTTTTCAACGTGCTCCGTGAACAGAATTTCAGGTATGTCAACCACCAGAAACAACTCGGAAAGAAGAAGTGTCTCAACTGCGGCGATTGCAAGGTTCTTCAGCAATTTGCCTACTCCAACTTCAACCTGAATCTGTCCAGGCGCTGTGGCATCGAATTTAAATGTGAGTGCCCTGTCAGCGGCCACTATGTCCCTCAAAATGCCCGGCTTCTGTGCCTGTATAACTCCCTGATCGCCCTGGACATTGGCCTGCACTTTCCAGCCCTGCCCCTGCAAAAACTGCTGAAACCCTGTGGCAACATCATTTAGGCTCTTGCTGCTTGTTACATTGAAACTTTTCTTAAAAAATCCCATTGGTGCATATATCAATTTCTTATTTTATGATTTACTGATCCTGAAGGTGGGATTACTATGTTTTGCAGCCAATGAGAAACATGCAAAAATCAGAATCTTCGAACTACTGCATGCACCCTTTCGGTCAGTTCCATAAGTGCTTCAGGGCGTGTTTCGGGCAGAACACCATGGCCCAGGTTGAATATATAATTATCACGATGCGCCATGGCCGTGGCTATGGATATTCCCTCCCGCACTGCAATCACAGGTGCATCTGCCAACAGGGATGGATCCAGATTTCCCTGAAGGCCAACCTCATTGCCAATTGAACTGCCAACATCAGCCAAGTCAACCCTCCAGTCCAGGCTCAGAAAATTGAAGCCTGCCCTGGCAAGAATTTTATACATAGATCCGGTTTGTGTGCTGAAGTAAATTATGGGCATATTCTTTCCAAGCTCAGATGTTATCTGCTCCAGATAACGCTTTGAATAGGCCGAAAGCTGTAATGGCGAGAGATATCCTGCCCAGCTGTCAAATATCTGTATTGCGTCACATCCGGCTTTCCATTGGGCCCGTGCATTTTCAATGACCATGTCTGTGACCATCTGCATCAGTGTCTTAAATCCTACGTCCCCTGTGAATATCAGCTTCTTTGTTAAATTTAAATCCCTGTCAGGATGTCCGCCTGCCAGATAAGATGCTACCGTAAGCGGGCCACCTGAAAAACCGATCACTGGCAATGATGGCCTGGAAGCCTTTATGCGCCGTATGGCCCCATATGTTGAATAAAGGTATTCTGATGGGCTGAATTCGTTAATAGACCGCATTGATCTGTCGGAATCATATGAATTCTTTATGGATGGCCCGACACCCTCAATGTAATCCACAGAAAATCCCATGGATTCTGCTGGAAGTATTATGTCAGAAAATATTATTGCGGCATCAACGCCCAGTGTGTCTACCGGTTCAATGGTGATCCGCACAGTTGTATCCACATCCCTGCACATTTCTTTTATCGACATTGTCTTCCTGATTTCCGTATATCCGGGAAGATATCTTCCAGCCTGCCTCATGTACCAGACAGGTATTTTATCATGGGGTTCTCCCCTGAGCGCAGAAAGGAAACTGTTCAATTTCTATTGCACCTCGATTCAATCAAGGCCTTGTTCGCCTGATTGTCCTTGGATACGGTATGGCATCCCGTATGGTTTCCTGCTTCATGATCCACCATGCTAGCCGATCCAGACCCAGTCCAAAACCTGAATGGGGAATGCTTCCATACTTTCTGAGGTCCAGATACCAGTAATAGTCACGTGTATCCAGATTGCTCTCGGCCATCCGCTGCTCAAGCTGCTTCAGGTCCCATATCCTTTCTCCGCCCCCTATGATCTCGCCATATCCCTCCGGCGCCAGAAGGTCATGGCAGAGAATCTCATCCGGATTTTCAGGATCAGGCAGATGATAGAATGTTTTGAGCGCCCTGGGGAAATGCGTTACAAAAATCGGTTTTTCAAAATGCACCATTATATCGCGTTCCTCATCCGCACCAAGATCATCACCATACTTCAGATTGAGTCCCCATCCCTGGGCCATTTTCATGAGATCGGCATATCTTATTCTCTGGAATGGAGCTTTTATATTTCTGAGAAAGTCTATGTCTCTGCCAAGAAGTTTGAGCTCATCCTCATTGTTCGCAACAACCTGCGATACAATGTATTCGATCATTTTCTCCTCGATCTGCATCATCTCTTCGTTCCCGATCCACGCCACCTCTGCTTCTGCATGCCAGTATTCTGTGAGATGCCTCCTGGTTCTGGATTTTTCTGCCCTGAAGCTTGGAGATATTGTAAAAACCTTCTCGAGGCTGAAAATGAATGTTTCCAAGTAAAATTGCGAACTTTGAGAAAGGCTGACCTCCTCGCCGAAGAACGGCACCTTGAATAGTGTTGAACCTCCTTCAGTTGCTGTGGATACCATAATCGGTGGCTGGACCTGATAATATCCATTTTCATAATAGAAATCCGTGAAAGCTTTGAATATGGTGGACCTGATTTTCAGCACTGCTGTAAATTCACGGCTTCTCAGCCAAAGGTGTCGGTTGTCCAGAAGAAAATCTTCCCCCAGGTCTCTTGAAATTGGAAAACTGTCATTTCTCTGGTAAATCCTGTAGTGTGTAATCTCCACCTCATAACCCGTAATGGCACGTTTATCTTCCCTGACGATTCCGGATACTTCAAGACTGCTTTCAACGGTAAGGTTTGACAGTTCTCTGTGCTGATCATCATTCAGTAACTTGGTGCTGGAAAGCAACTGTACTATCCCAGTGGAATCCCTCAGGATTATGAAGGTAAGCTTTCCACTTGTCCTTATTCTGTAGACCCAACCGTGAAGGGTCACCTCCTTTCCCACCTGACTTTCCTTGAGTGTCTGTGCTATACTTTGCATTCGTATTTCATAGCAGACTTTGTAAATAACTTTTCTGAATGACCTCATTGATACTATTCTATTCTCATAGGATCAGATACATGAAAAATGCCGTGTGTTATTTCTTCTATTCAGTAAATGAGATTTCTCCCGGAATGTTGATCTGTAAAGGATATACATATCTGGAAGGAAGAGAATCAGCAAAACGCCTGTTGATTCCTGAGATTCTGATTCTGGAAACTGCACGAAGGTACGTTGACATGGCGATCTCCTCCCTCCTGGTCTGCCACTGGACGCCCGCAACTGCCAGCAGTGTGATTCCATGAAAGTAGTCCCTGACGTTGCCTTGCGATATGTGCCAGATGTCCTCCAGCAATTCGTGCGCCTCCCAGTACCGTTCTTCATGGAACAGGCAGTCGGCTACAAATAAAGCTATTCTAGTATCCGATTCAATAGCGACATTATTCTTACTTTCATTTCTTAAGAGCTGGGTAAAAATAAAAAAAGGGATACTGCCAAGATTGAGTTGCCCCATATTCAGATCTTCCTTTGTCTGGAAATCTATCTCTATGCCGTCAGTGTGCTTTCTTTCCATGATGTATATGCCCCCAAGTGCTTCTAATTTCAGGAGCATTGCATTTCCTTCAGAACGCAAAAATATCAGGTATCTTTTCAGCACCCCTGTTTATTTCCATTCGGCTTAAATGTCTTTCAGTTCCTTAGTTCTTAAAATATGGCAAATTTAATGAGTGGATAAATATTACAGTTTTTCCTGAAAGGGAAAATGGATAGGTGGCAGAGCGGTCATGCGTGGGACTGCAGATCCCATCTAATAGGGTTCAACTCCCTACCTATCCTTTTAATTAAATAATCGGATAGTTTTTATGCGTCTTTGAATTACTATTCTTATGACACGTGAGCCAAAGTATAGG
>JAJZAW010000039.1 GCA_021799185.1 Thermoplasmata archaeon | reverse complement strand
ATCTTAAGAAGATGAAAACCCGCCAAAGAGAACCTTTCTGTCCGGGTGCAGTTTCTTGACAATCCTTGCTACATTGAAAGCTCCGTGCACGTGTGGAAGCCAGTGCAGATCGATGCCGTAGATTGCAGCATCTACGTTCTTTATGTACTTTTCAGCGTCAAATCGGTCGTCAGAAAGCATAAGAACAGCCAGATTCGAGATTCTTCCATTGAATCCCTGCGATATTGCATAGTTCAGCATGCTTATGAAGCCTACAGGGTACATTTCAAATACTGGTGTTGATGGGACCACATCACCGATCGGCCCTTCCTTGAGGTTCCTTTTCCTGAAATCGTAAATACTCGGTGCATGGAGAAAGGCAATGTCGGTATTCATATTATTAGTAACCTGATTCAGTACAAAATGGTTACAGCTTAACTGTTAGTTCTGTGTGGTTCTATGCTGTCTGCAATATCTGTAATTATGCCTCGCGCTCCATTGTATCTAAGGATTTCTGCCATGCGAGGATCGTTCACTGTCCACGGGAAAACCGCTTTTCCCGATGCTGTCAGTGCTCTGATAGCTTCAGCCGTGTGGTATGTATATTCAGGAATGAGTATTTCATACGAATCGATAATTGAAGCTGGCTCAATTCCATGCTCAAGATAAAATGCCATGGATTCCCTGTCATATATTATCCCGATTTTCTGGTGCCTTTCCATATTGCGGTAAAAATGCAGGGCTTCATGATCAAAAGAAGTGATAATGGTATTGCCAGCCGTCCCTGAAGCTCCTATTACTTCCCTGACCCTTATGCACATATTTTTCTTATATGAGGCATCCTTCGAAGCTGAGATTTTGAGCTCCACGAAAACCATTTTTCCTAAAGTGGATTCGAGGGCCTCCTTAAGTGTCGGAATTAATTCGGATCCTGCAACCCTCAGATCCCTTAGTTCTCTGAGGTTCATACTGGATATCGATCTGTCGTGACCGCACATCCTTAATGCCGTGAAATCGTGAAAAACCACAGGTACGCCATCCTTTGAAATCTGGACATCCATCTCTACGCCGTCCGCACCGGATGCCAGTGCCATCTGAAATGATCTCAGTGTGTTTTCAGGGGCATGACCACGTAAGCCCCTGTGCCCTATGATGAGGAATTTTTCCTGTCCTGATGCTGTTGAACTGTCAATACCCATAGCTTCAACTAGGCCTTTGTTGCCACGATCTTCACAAAGCCTTCTGAGAATTCAGTGCTGGTTGCCCTAAATCCGTAGGAGGTCAGAAACCCGGAGAGACCTTCCGCCGTGCACTTTGCTGCCTGCTTACTGTATCCGGCACCTGAAATTATCACTGTCGCTACTTCTCCCTCAAGTTCTATGTTAAACACGTTAACAGGTATCTGTTCCCTGTACTCTGCTATAAACCTTGCAAAGTCGGATAGCGATCTCGCGTATTTTCTCAGGATGTTGCCGATAATTATCCCCTTCTCCCTCCACTTTTCGATGATTTTATCTCCAGATGCTTCAAGGGAGGCCTGTATCATTGCATCCAGCAGAGTTGATGGGACAGGAACCGAATCTATCTCCTTCAGAATAAGGAGTACCCGGAATGCCCTGATTATATCATCCGGCCTTATTCCGAACTCCTGGGATTCAAGATAAACGCTTGCTGCCTCGCTGATGACAGCACTAACAGTCCTTCCATTTCTGTCAGCATAATCTTCTATTGCCTTTATTATGTCGTTCTTCAAGCTTACATTGACCCTACCCATGGAATGCCTCCGGAACCATGAAAGAATATTGTGTCCCCCTATGTGCTTTTAACGGTTTGCGCACGCCGTGATCTTTATGAACATTTTTGCACAGTTTTGCATGTGAATCGTTATATACCGATATTAATTGAATAATCATCATGGTCTCAGTCATTAATTTTGACAGATTTCTAATGGGATACACCCTTGGGGCACATATATTGATTGTAACACTGAGCATATCACTTTCTGTCATAGTTTCTGCAGCTGAGTTCATAGGACTGAGAAGAAGGGATGCGTATTTTGAAACCCTGTCACGGCGCCTGGCAAAGGCTCTTGTTATTTTCTTTGCTGTAGGAACCGCCAGCGGCACCGTTCTTGCCGTTGAGCTCTTTGCTCTCTGGCCCAGCTTCATGGTATTCATAGGCAAGGTCGACATTCTCCCATTCTATTACGAAGTATTTGCATTTTTCCTGGAAACCATTAGCCTGGTGCTGTACGTTTACTACTGGGATGCCTTCAGGAACAGATACAAACACTGGGCACTTTCACTTTTTGTTGCCATTGGAACAGTGATGTCAGCAGTTTTCATCACCATGATCAATGCTTTCATGAACACTCCGGCAGGTTTCACCCTGGTGAATGGCCAGCCAGAAAATGTAAATCCACTGGCGGCTGTAATGGCACCTTCCGGATTTGTTGAAGTATCCCATGTTGTCACCACAACTCTTGCAGCTGGATCATTTTTGCTGCTCTCCTATCTGGCATTCAGCTACATTAAAAACCATACTCAGGATTCTCGAATATTCTACAAAAAAGCAATGATGCTCACTTCTGTTGTGGGATTCATTGCACTCCTGCTGGCGGGCATAACAGGGGATTCAAATGCCAGGATGCTCATCTCGCTGCAGCCGCTCAAGTACGCGGCAATTGAGCTGAATCTGCATCCTGCTGTTAACGCACCAGAGATGATTGGCGGAATAATGATCAACGGGCATCCTGAATATTATATCACCGTTCCAGGCCTCCAGAGCATACTTGCTTTCCTGACGCTTAATTCAAAAACTGCCGTTCCAGGTTTATCCCAGTTTCCATCCAGCCTCTGGCCACCCCTGTTTGTTCATCTTACCTTTGATGTTATGGTTGGCGGAGGAACGCTTGTGGGACTATTCGCCCTTTACCTCATGTACCTGATCGTGAGAAGGAAGGATATCACAGGCAGGCTTTCACTTTATGGAATGCTGGTTGCAGGTGTGCTCATAGAAGTGGTGTACGATTCCGGCTGGGTGACAGATGAGGTGGGAAGGCAGCCTTGGATCATATACAATGTTATGACTGTGTCGCAGGCAGCGAATACCTCACCTTCAGTAATACCACTTGGCATAGCTATTATAATATTCTATCTTGTACTGGTGCCATTCACTTTCTATTTTGCGGCAAGAGTGCTGAGGCAGGAAAGAATTGATGAGGAACTTGAAAAAAGCAGGGGGTCAAAATGGTACAGATCATTCATCCCGAAGTAGGCCTCAATCTTGCAATTTTTGCAATGCTTTTTGCAATTTTGTCCACCGAACTTATGGCTGCCTCCGCCATTCTGTTCAAATACAGTGAGAGCGAACGCAGGGTATTCAGATATCTCGTGCCCATATGGGAGGTTACCGGGACATTCTTTGTATTTTACGTTGTGAATCTCGAGGCGCTGATCCCATCTGCCCTGCCACTGATTGCATATTCCTTCATCAGCTACATACTGTTGTTCCTGATACTCTATGTCCTGAGGAATGCTTCCATAATATCAGCCGAATACCTGTGGAAAAATCGGAGGATCAACCGGAAGTTTCTTTACAGCATGTATGCAGTCATAACATTTGTGCTGGGGGCAATGATTCTGATCATTTACACGGCATTCATAAGCGGTAAAGGCATAGATTATTCCAGGATGACTTTCAATCTTTTTGCCTTTGCAGCTTTTCTCCCTGATGACGGCTTTATCATTGGATCGGCAATCCTGCTTTTTGGGCTCGCGTCCATTTTTTACGGACTTGAGGTAAACCGCTATCTTCCGCCGCTTGTGGTAATAACCGGAATGATTGTGGCAGGCGTCTCATTTATCTATCTGGGTAATATGGCCAGCCCTTACGATCTTGCTGTGCCTGTCATACTCACAGTTCTCGTGCCCTTACTGTGGCTCTTCAGAAGAACAAGAGCAATAGTGCAGAATAAGATTATTTTTCAGGGCCTGATTGCTGTATCAGTATTTTTCCTGGCATATTCGCAATATCCGTACCTCATGGGAAAGTCCCTGAATATATTGAATCTGCTCAACAACAATGCAATGCAGACGCAGGTTTTCTACACTACCGTCATAGGTGGGGCAATACTACTTCTCCTCACACTGATGTACTTCGATGTAGCCTTCAAAAAGGAGGAGCTAAACCCTGCTCAAAAGTCAGAATCAGCCCATTAATCAGGGTTCTTCCGCCCTGAGAATTATATGCCTTGGCTTCCCCCTGAGAATGTTCCTGCCCTGTTCCGTTGTTTCCTTGAAAGGCCTGCTCCCTATGAACTTTCTGAAGGCATCAATACTCTCCCATTCACTGAATATCATGTATTCTCCGGGAGCCGAGACATCCCTGTAAAGCCTGGCGTCCCTTATTCCCGTATCATTTTCCATCAGAAACTTTATGACCCCCCTGAAGGTTTCCTCAAACTCCTTTTCTCTGCCACTGATCACAGAATAGAAAAATCCAACGTTTATCATAATTTGTAAGCTTTATAAAACATATAGAATTAACTGATCTTTCCCTCCACGTTGCATACTAGCCCCATCTCCAGCATTCTTGCTGCCCAGATATGCGCCCTGCATACCGTGATAGGCAGATCATTTACAAAAAGTGTGGATGTGACAAAGGTCTTCTTTTCATATGCAAGTTTCTTGATTGAGTCCAGCAGAAAGACTGCATTGCCTCTCCTGGATTCGAACAGAAGCCTGTCCTTGAAAAGAAACAGCCTTCCCTTGTTGTCGTTCATGAATGCCAGATCCATCATCACGGGGTCATCGCTGTTCTGCAAGTTTTTCTTCCTCCACTATATTCACAGTCTTTCCTGCCCGCTTTACAAGATCGGGCCTCCTAATTTTCATGACAACTGCGTATAATATGGCAAACATGAGATATATGGACGCAACCATAACGGCCTCAGTAACCGGGAAAACCGGAGGCCACACGCTTTCATACAGCACGAAAATGAATACTGCTGTTGCAATGAGCGGCAGCACATAGTGTTCAACCGGATGGAGGAACTTGTGAAGCTTCGCCCTGTGAACCTCTTTCAGGCGCCTGAAAAGTGTTATGACAGATGTGTTCAGCAGAATATGTGTTATTATGAGCCCAACAAGTGCTATTGTTGTAAGCAGATCAAATGTATTCGAAAGAGCCCTGGTAACATAGATTCCGGTTGCAGCTCCTGAAATAAGCTTTAAGGGCGATATTCCCATTGAATAGGCTATCAAAAATGCCGCTGCAAGGGACCCGACGCTTGAGAATGTCCCTATGAAGACCAGTGCCTTGCTGGGTGTGACCCATCTTCTGCTTATATATGCGAAAAATTTCGGAATTATGCCATCCCTTGCCATGGCGAAATACACCCGGCCGGCGTTGGACTGCATTGCAACTGAATCTGAAAATGCTGAATTGAATGCCACCAGCGCCAGCATGAGCCCTCCGGCGATTCCAGTGTACAGGGTCGCGACAATTATCCCCGGAATGTTGCTTGCGGCAAATGATGTCATTAGCGAAACCCCCCAGCCCACCGTCATGGCATAGGCAACTTCAGTGAGAACTATTCCAACAATGAGCAGCCCATAGACCAGCGATTTGGTTATGTTTCTGCTGCTCTTTACCTCCTCGCCCAGCGGCGCCGATCCACCGTATCCAATGAAGCTTGTTAGTCCAAAAATCATGCCCAGCCCGACTCCAGCCGCCGGTCCGCCCACTGATGCAAAATTCCCTGAGTAAGATGGCCAGGCACCCGGATTGAACACTGCAAGCGTGTTATCATGCGCCCTGAAAATAATTATAGCAGAGAGAATCGCAAGGAAAGCCACTTCGAAAAATGCTGCGATTCTCACATACTTCATCTGTGGTCTGATTCCAAGGATTGCCAGGCCAATTGGGAGTACAATAAAGAGGAGTATGAATGGTATCCATACCCACGCCGGAAGGCTGATCCTAAAGAAATATTCAAGGACTCCGGGTAACACTACACCTGCTACATATACCGGTATGGCAGCAGTGCTGGCGATCTGGTACATGACATACAATAAGCCTGAGACTATTGCAGGGCGCGGACCAAAAGCCGTTGATATATAGCCATAATAACCGCCGGCACTTGCGTGCCTTCTTGAGAGGTGGTAAAGAGTGTTGACCTCAAGAAACATTGTCAGCGTGGCAATAAGAAATGAAAGTGGAGTTAGAACAAAAGCAAATGCAGCCGCCGAAGTCATAAACGCAACTGTATCGCAGGCTGGCGCCATTGCAGCTATTTCCTCTGCAATTGCACCCCACGTTCCCACGGTTCCCTTCCTCAGCCTGCTGTCTGCTTCAAATCCTGCTTCAGATATACTGGCCATTGCCGGGCACCTACTGGTCAGGGTGCCTGCTGAAATGGCTCCCTTCCCTGTCATCAGTTTTAGTTGCGGGAACCACTGTGTAAAGCTTCATGGCATTTTTCATTGAACGGATGTACCCCATAGCCCCAATTATCACGACTGCAAATATCACAATGAAAAAGCCTATTCCCAGATTATCCAGATTGTGTACTTGTATGCCGGTTGATATGCCGTAATCCATGAGTTTCGGGAAGGCAAGAATTGCTGCGCCTGCTACAATAAATGCATAGCCGCCGTAAGTCAGAACGTATCGGCTGATGCTCTGGGCAACATACTGTATCCCCCTCAGTGAAAGCTTCTTTTTTGACTGCATCCATTTTCCGAATCCCATGCCGAAGAGTATCTGCATCGTCATGGTTCCAAGGCCAAAGAGCAGGCCCGGGGCAAATCCTATCCATGGGGAAGGCATTGATGGCGCAAGCACTGTGTAAATTATCAGTGCAAAAGCTCCGAAACCAAAACCGGCAATTACGCCATGGACAAATGCAAGTTTCAGTGGCACAGGTTTCATATCATGTATGACTGGATTTGCAGTGTGATGAAGCTCCTCTCTGTTCTGATCCTCCTCATGCTGGTGCAGGTGAAATGCTTTACCCAGGTAGTTCTCTATGAAGTGGAAGTGCGCATACCTTCCCCTTGATGCTATGTAAAGTCCCGCCGCAGCCATTGCAACCCCTACGAGGATATATGTCAGGCCGAATGCCATAGCAGTCATAAAAATCCCGGCCAGTGCAAAGTAAGATATCTCTGAAAGCAGTGCACGCTGGATGGTGAATCCTGTTGAAAACATGGCGCCAGCTTTGAAGCCGCCCCTTGTGCTGTAGCTTCCAACCGAATATGAAAATGTTATTGGCCACGTGTGCTCATCCGGTGTTATCCCGTGAACTATGCCAAGCAGATATGAAATGACAAGGGCAGATATGAGGCCATAATACTCAGGATTCCATAGATTTATGTACATTCATACCACCTCAATTTTCTTTCCGTGGGGGCAGGACTTTGGTTTTCCAAGCTGGTTGAATATAGAATCCACCGCAGTTTCATCAATGATGAAGTCGAGGTTGCATGAGAGCCGGCAGGCGTCATCCAGGTCCACGCCGTACCTTGTCATCATGGTCTCAATCACGCGATGTGATTCAATTATTCTTGCGTATTCTTCCTTTCCTTCGGGTGACAAGATCAGCATTCCGTGTTCCCTCAGGAGCATCCCCTTGGAAACCAGCCTCTTCACCAGATTCAGTGCCGTTGGAGAGGTAATTCCGAGGCGGTTTGCTACTTCTACCAGCCTGAGAGGAAAATCTGAAGTAGCATTTTCCCCGATCAGGACCAGACAGTCCCTTTCTTTACGCGTTAATGTTATTATGTTTGACATACAATTAGCCAAATGCTAATTTATTTAACATACTTAAAGATTGTTAAATCATGTATATTCAAAAACACACTAAAGGGTTTTTTAGAAAGAATACATGGTGACGGGATATACATGGTAAAGTTGCAATGGCTTGGGCATGCTGCCTGGATAGTGGAGTTTGACAGGACAAGAATGGTGATTGACCCGTTCCTTACGGGCAACCCTAAGGCGGCAATGAAAGAAAGCGACCTGAAGAACATTGATTATATACTCGTTACCCACACGCATATGGATCATCTTGGGGACGCGTATGCAATATCAAAGAGAACGGGCGCAAAGATTGTTGGGATGTTTGAACTGTCGCAGGGTGGCGAAAAAGAGGGGCTTGGAGAGGATCACTTCATTGGAATGAACAAGGGCAGCCAGACCCGATTTGGAGAGGTTTCCATTGGCCTTACCACTGCTGTCCACAGCGGGAATGAGTCTGGATTTGTAGTCACAGGGGATGGAAAAACCATATATCAGGCTGGTGACACGGCCCTTTTCGGTGACATGAAGTATATTGGAGAACTTTACAGACCTGATGTTGCCCTTCTTCCAACCGGAGGTTTCTACACAATGGGACCAAAAGAAGCTGCAGTAGCGGCGGGATTGATAAAGGCAAAATACACAATCCCAATGCATTATGGCACATTTCCAGGAATAGATTCCGATCCTGAGGAGTTCAGGAAGCTTGCAGGCAATGTAACCCAGGTAAAGATACTCAAGCCCGGTGATGTATTCCAGATTCCATGATATGGAGTTAATCACTCAGGGTCTTTATTTCCTGGGTGATGCCGCTCAGGGTTGGGGATCCAATTTCACCACTTTTATTTTGCACAGAAGCCGGTATAGCAATATTCCAGTCATAGTGCAAGCTTCAGGCTGCTATAATGCTTATCTGGCGAAAAGAATTGTTCAGCCCACATGTTAAAAATACCTGAGATATTACCGTAATATGATTGGTGCCATATTGGCTGGAGGTTATGGCAAAAGACTCAAACCCATAACAGACGAGATTCCTAAAGCACTTGTTCAGATCCGTGAAAACTACACCATAATGGACAGGCAGATTTTTGATTTTGCCAACATTGGCATCAGGGATCTGTATATCCTTTCAGGATACCGGGGGGAGAAAATTGAGGAAAGATATGGGCCCGAACACATGGGAATCAAGTTTCATTACCTCCGTGAAGACAGGCCCCTTGGGACCCTGTTTTCCATGAGGAACCTGTTGAATGAGAGATCCGACGAGGATATTTTGCTGAGGAATGGGGATACGGTTACTGATCTCAACTTTAAGAGATTTGTAAATTTCGCGCAGGCTTCTGATTATGGCATTATAATGTTTGTGGCAAGGATGCGAAGCCCATTTGGGATAGTGGATACCCTCGGGGACCAGATCACAAAATTCAGGGAAAAACCATACCTTGATCATTATATCAATGCTGGCATATATTACATAAAGAAGAAGGCATTTCCATATTTTTCCAGGGATTATATGGACCGGGATGTTGAAACAACAGTCTTTCCCATGCTGGCAAACCATAAACTCGCAGGGGCCTTCACAGAAGAGACCCTGTGGCTGGGAATAGACAGTGAAAAGGACCTGGACCAGATCAGGAAGGATTACGCAGACCGGAATGATGAACCCTGGGGCTACAGAAAAGATCTGTTTTCAAACGGAAATCTGAGGCTCAGTGAATATTTTGTCAAGGCCGATGAGAAGGTGACAATACGTGCCCCTGAAGGTGCGATGATAAGGATAATCGATGGCACTGGCCTTGCAATCAGTGACACTTCCAGAAAATTTGTTTCTCAGGACATTATTTCCTTCACCGGTAACCTTACTCTTGAACCCAGATCCAATACACGCCTTGAGTTCATAACGGTGTGATTTCCGCCATATTCTTTCCTGCGCGGGTACACAGGATTCCGGGGCGCCATATTTTTTCGTGGACTGGCATTCGGCCACGGAATGTGAAAGCCATTGCTGATCAGCATTCCCACACATTCTTGGAATTTATATTCCCTTAGAAAGTGCCGTCAATTTATCTCCGCATTCTGAGATGCGCTTAAAAAATAAATACGAATTTCTTACCATGTGCTGTAAAATATGACATATAATTCCATTAAACATATGGTATATACTTGCGCTGCAAGAATACGATATTAGTAATCAATTTACATATCAAATAAGAAAACTTAATATGGTTGCAGGAATAAGTGGCAGATCGCATGGCCGTAATGACAAGGGAGATCCTGATCAGTGCTCTTGAGAAGACCTACGGCAAAAAGGGCATGGCCAGGAAGGATGTGGAGGAACTCTGCGATTTCGTTCTTTCATTTTTCGGCTACGAAGACTATGTACTGGACAACGTTCTTTCTGCTCCGGAGAGGGACGTATTCTACAACCTAGAAGAATTTGGATTTCTTGAAACTTTCAGGGAGGAAGTGAACATAATGAAAGGAAGATCCTGGAGAGTCAACCAGTGGAAATTCAAGAAAGATAATATCTACAGGATAGCAAATTCGCAGGAAGAGGAGAAGCGGGAAGAAAATATCTACGACGAGATATTCAGAGAACTTGAAAACTGATTTTTCTTTTTTTTTGAAGTCCTAAACAGCGATATTTTTCTGCAATGCAGTTATTCTGCAGAATGCATGAACTGCCATTTTACCAGTTTCACCTGTACGATATGTATTACGTGATTGATTTTGGCACTTCAGTAAGGAAGTTCAGTTCCGCGCCATACAATGGAGGAGCCGGCGCCTGCAGGTATTATGTAAACAGGACTGTGCCACATAATTACTGTGAGGATGTGCTGGGCGAGGGCACTCATTTTCTGGAGAAATATGGGATTGAACCCGCACAGACGTGTATGAACCTTACAGCCTGCGACATCCGAAAATTTGCATTCCGTGAGATAGATAGCGGACTGTTCCGCATAAGCGCATGGGTAACCGCCGGGGTGAGCAATGCTCTGAGCATTGGAAGCCATGGCATTTCCCTGCCCGGCACCGTCAATATAGCCATGTTGACGGATGCTCCACTTAGTGATTCTGCAGCAATAAACGGTGTACAGGGAATAACAGAGGCGAAAGCCCAGGCCTTCAATGATCTGAAAATCCTTGACCCGGTGACAGGAAAGAAGGCCCCGGGAACCTCAACGGATACTGTATCGCTTTTCATTGCAAATACCGCAGAAAATATGGAGTTTGGGGGCCGCCTGACAGATTTTGGCAGGAACGCATCAGTGCTGGCATATGATCTTGTTTCAGAGGCTATCCGGAAATGCAGCAAATGATCAGGATACAGTCTGGATTTCACGCGAAATAGTATTGAATGCAACACAGCGGGACCCGTCAAAGTAGTTTGTGTCCTCAATCCTGATTCCGCCCCTCCCGGAAATGTACACACCGGGTTCGATGGTGAAAACAGAATTCATTATGATCCTCTGCTGGTTCCCGCTGACAACATACGGATCCTCATGTACCGATATGCCCAGGCCATGTCCCAGCCTGTGTATGAAATTCTTCCCATAACCTCCGGATTCTATAATTGACCTGGCCACTGCATCAAGGCCCCCATATGTAGAATCGGGGCCTGCACTGTTCCTGGATTCTTCATTGGCTCTTTTCACTATATCGTAAACCTTCTCAAATTCGGCATCTGGCTTTCCCAGGAAAAAAGTTCGCGTTATGTCGGAAGCATAGCCTTTGTGGCGCCCCCCGAAGTCTATGACCAGCATGTCGCCTGGCTTAACAGGTGTGCTGTCCGGGGTGTGATGCGGCATGGCTGAGTTGGCGCCAGCTGAAACTATTGTCTGGAACGCCGGACCCTGAAGCCCATGTTCCACCATATTGCTGTCCAGTATTCTTGCTACGCCTATTTCCGTTACCCCTGCTGATATCTCCGGCAGGGTATCCAGCAGGGCAGCTTCAGATTTCCTTACCGCATCACCTATTGCCTGGAGCTCATACTGATCCTTGACCATTCGCAATGGTGCAGTAAATGCATCCGCAAGGATACTGTCACCCCTTATGGCAGATCTGAGGCTCCCAAACATTGAGTACGGGAGTGTCCCGCCGATTGCACACTTGCCCGCAGGGAGATATGATTTCAGCAATTCATATGGATTTTGATCATCAGTCCACGCCCTGATTTCATCAACCCATGTGCCCTGTTCTGCCTGTTCCTTCATCAGGGACGGGGTTATCAGCGTCACTCCGTCATCGGTGATGATAAGAAGGGTCAGCCTTTCCATGGATTCTGTTTCAAATCCTGTGAAATAAAAAAAATCAGATCCAGGGGGGATGACCATTGACGCAATGCCCTGCTGTTCCATGATTTTCTGTATTTTCGCCATCCGGGATGCATAAACTGATTTCTGGAAATACATGGACATCGCTCACGCAAAGTAGGAAAGGGAATCCGAATCAAATTTAGAAATGATCCTTATGGATGATCCTGTTCCCCCATGAACGGATAGGAGCTGCGGATACATCTGCCAGATGTCCCTGCTGCTCATGATCGTGGCCGGGTGATTATCACCGAATGTGCCTCTCGAAACTTTTTCTGTCATTATTCTGGCCTCCCTCTCATCTATGTAGCCCACGGAATGAAGGTATTCATGCGTCAGTATCATGTATACAAAGGAGTTGTACTCCAGGGATGATGTGGCAATCCTTGCCATCTCGTCCAAAAGGGCCTCATTCATTACAATATAATTTCCCCCAACCTGCCAGAATGCCCCTAGTGTTGACGGCAATCTGGAAAGTGCAAGCCCCAGGCCAGCCCTTTCCCTGCCGGTAACTTTTCTGACGGATCTCTTAACCACACTGAACACTGCATCAAAATCCATAGGCAATTCCAGATTTTCAGTCTGGCCTGACATAGCCTTGATTCCCCTATCCTTGAAATATGAATTGCCGGAAAGTGGGCTGTGCGGTGTCCTGGCATCCACTTTGCCAGCATCATCTGATAGAAATCTGAACATTTTCCATCTCTCCAGCGGAAACATCCTAAGCGACTATTTACATATTTTTGCTGAAACTGCTTCTGCTGCATTATTTCCTGCCAAAAATACCCAGCAGAAGAAAGGCCCCAAGGCCTGCAGCAAGGACCGTGGCAAGTGTAAGGGGGCTATCCCTGAATAGGTGCAAAACAGGGTGCTTTGCGGGATCGAAATGGTCCACATGCACTGAGTAATGACCCAGGAATTCCACTGCATGGACGCCCCTGTCAGAGCCGGGTATGTTTGCCCTCCAGTCCGCTATCTGCCCCTTCGGCTCCCCAACCGATCTTTTGAACAGCCCGCTCTCCTCAGGCCTTGGGGTAATTGCCCCGCCAAAGTTTATCTTGGGCACAGTCAGTTTTCCTGTCGCAAGAGCATCAGCGATTACAGTGCTCCAGAATTCATATGAACCGTGGGAGTTCATTTCATGCTTTATGCAGATGTGATGGAAATAATTTTTCTAAAATTTATGCGTAATAAAATACATTAATGGATTTTCCAGTCCAAACATTATTTATTGAATGGCACAATATCAGCATCACCTGATGAAATAGGTGCAAAGTTGAACCGGAATGAGTAAGGAACAGCCAAATGTTAACTCTGGAAGAGCCTCCCTGCTTGTATCAGCACTGATCATAGTAGGAATAACCGTATCACTCAGAGCAACAAACAATATGATGATAACAACAATGCCCATATTCTCCAAGGATGTCTTTAACTTTAGCAATGTTTCCGTGGGGGAATTAACTGCACTGACCTACGCCACCACCTTTCTTGCGACCTTACTTCTTAATCCGAGGCTAGAAAGCTCCCAGAGAAGAAAGATATTCATAGCTTCCATTGCCGTGATAGACGTTTCGCTGGTTCTTCTTTACTTCTCGAATTCCATAAGCATATGGCCCATTGCCGCTCTTGCAGGCGTTTCATTCGGCATGGTTTTTCCGAACCTCATAACATCTGCTTCGCTTCACGGAGACCACCGGGCACAGATGAGGCTTCTTGCAATCTATTCCGTAAGCCTTAGCCTTAGTCTTGTGGTGGGGCCAGTTATTGAGACATTCATTCTTCCCCTGGTGGGATACAGGGGGGTTTTTCTCGCATTTCTGCCCATGGGGCTGATCGGAACTGCAGTATCTCCACTTGTAAGATTCCCACAGGGCGGCAGGGAGAGAAGTGGAAGGAAAACCCTTGGGAACAGGTCACTGCATGCTTCACTGCTGTCAATAAGCGTATACAATGTGCCATTTGCAGCCATCACTTCATTCCTGGTAATATACGCTGAACAGAACTATCATGTCAGCAGCAGCATAGCTTATTCCGCATTTATTATATTCTTTGCCTCATCCTTCACGACCCGCCTTGTCCTTGCTGTTCGGCCTGTTGAGGGGCTGAAAATTCCCCTGATGATTTCATCTGCCATTACGGTTGGCTCCCTTTTGTCCATACCCTTCATCCCTGGTTTTTACACTTTCCTGATTGTCATGGTCTTCATGGGCATTCCCCACGGCAGCATTTTCCCGTTTACCACAATGATGATAGCCAGAGGTACTGAACCAGAAGAGAGAAATGCAGCCAACTCTTATTTCATGGCATATAACAACATCCTCTTCATGATCATACCGGTTGTGTTCGGCTACCTGAGCTCACAGATTGGATTCCACGAAGATTTTGTGATTCTTGGCGTAATTTCTGCAGCATTCATAATAGCGCTTCTGGCAATTTACGGCAATGAGAGGAAGGTATTCTACAGGAGCTGACTGGCATATTCCCGGTTTTGCCCAGCATTTGAAATGATTTAATATATTGCAGCGATTCACCATGCTATGCCTGGAACTGTTGCAGATATCATGACACGGAATCCCATAACTTACCACGTCCCCAGCACTGTGGGTGAAGTCATAAAGATACTCATAAAGAATAACATAACCGGGCTGCCACTAGTAGATCAGTCCGGAAAATAAGATCGGAA
>JAJZAW010000038.1 GCA_021799185.1 Thermoplasmata archaeon | reverse complement strand
CGATCTGGCACTTTGTGGACGGTGACATAACACTTTCTCTCATTGTGAGAAGCACCATAAAGCCCGGTGACAGGGTGGTTACGCCAATCAGCAGTTCAGACGCCATGGATGAGGTCTGCAAAGCCGGCGGCGCCGAGCTTATCCGGACCAGGGTAGGAGCGCCCCTGGTATCAAGAACAATGATAGAGAAGAATGCAAAAATTGGCGGCGAGGAAAATGGGGGCATAATATATGGCCCGCATCAATACTGCAGGGATGGGGCAATGACAGCAGCCCTTGTGCTCAATCTGATGGCTGCCAGGAAAACAGGCCTCAAGGAACTGGTCTCTGAAATACCTGAATATCACATCCATAAACTTTCCACGGGTAGAAAGGTAGAATGGGAAACAATTAAAAGAGGAATTCTGGGGTATGTCTCAGGCATGAAGACCGACACATCCGATGGCATCAAGGTTTTTCTTAAGGACGGATGGATTCTTGTGAGACCATCAGGCACGGAACCAATAATCAGAATATATGGTGAATCCAGAACAGCTGCAAGAGCACGGGATATTGCACAGGAATATCAGGCTCTGATCGACGGCATTCAGGAAGGGGCAAGTGCCCTGTAGCTGTCAAAAAATCTCATCACTGCCGTGGCATTTCCTGCTATTGCGAACCAGATAAGCAGTATTGCCACTGGCGTTATTCTGAATACCCATAGATGCACGGTGAATGGAATTATAAGCTCAATGAGGATAAATACCATTATGAGAACAAGCCTGTCAGCTCTCCCAAGAAGCCCTGAATAGTTCCTCTTGAGTCCCAGCGCCTGCGACTGAACTCCCATGTAGCTTGTGAGCATAACGCCCACAAGAGCCAGTATGCCGATGGCATACTGTGCATACATTCCAAAGATGAACCCGAGGATCATGAACACGTCTGCAAACCTGTCATACACATGGTCAATCAGGTCACCACGGGGTGAGGATATGTTTTTTATCCTTGCAAGTTTCCCGTCTATTGCGTCAAAAAGTGAAGATAAAGCCACACAGATGAAAGCTGCCAGGAGCAGTATCCTGTAAAAGGAGCCAAGATATATGAAAGCTCCGGCAAATGCAGCAAGGGTGAGGGAAAGCAGTGAAACCCTGTCCGGCTTCCACCCTATGAAGAGATTTGTTATGGGTATTAAGAATCTGTCTGCACGTGATCTCTGGGAATCAAGCACCATAGATGGTTAACCCACGTGCCGTTTTAATTCTTGCTCAAGATCCTCTGCTGCCTTCTGTACCAATGCCGCTGTGAATTCAGGATCGCCCTCAACCACCAATACCCGCCTTATCCTGCTCCTGGGCAGCAATTCCATTGATTCTGAAAAATAGAGGTCGCATCGCAGAGCATCCAGGTTTTCCATTATTTTGTCCCTGCTGTATCCCCTTGATGAAAGTTCTGCAAGCACCTGAGCCTCATCCCTGTCCAGAATGATCACAGAAGAACAGTCCATCAGATGCGAGTAATGACCCTCAACAAACTCTCCAGGAAGGCTCAATTTTCCTGTCACTGCCCGGAGGCAATCAATGCTGGCTTCCCCATTTGAAACGCAATCCATTGATCCTGGAAAGTCCAGGACATTGCGCACAGCAAAGCCTCTTGAGCGCAGGACTGATGCTACTGTTGATTTTCCACTGCCGGGAGAGCCTGTGATACATATCATGACCTAAGACCCTCCACGGTCTGCGCAGCAAAATCAAAGGGTCTGGAAAGATGCCTTCTTGCAATCACAGGTACATCATAACATCCTTCATTCATGCTCCTGTTAATGGCTGTGTAATGCGCAACCCTAGCTCTCTCCCCGCAGGCCGGGCACCGGTAATCGCCGTTGCCGTGATTTTTCATGGGCCTGTGGCATCCTGTGCATTCCGGATTAACTCTGGCGTACAGCTTTGCTCCGCTTACGAGCTCCATCTTCTCAACATTTATGGTTCCAGAAATGTATGAGCCGTATATTGTGATGAGATCACCGGGAACCAGCTTTACAAATTTATGCCGGAATTCCTTTGTTGGTTCAAAGGCGGCGATTTTCACAGTTGACTCTCTCCACATAACATGGCAGAAATAATGTGATCCCCTGATCGAATATGGAAAAGAGCTGACTCTGGCGGAGATCCTGTATGTATGGTAATCCTGCAGTTTTTCCGGGTTTTCAATTATATGGTCATCGGTCCCCTGGTTGCTTTCATAGACAAGTATCCTGTCATGTCCCACCTTCCACGAGATGACCATTTCCATTCCCTGGTCCAGCAATGCTTCAGGATCGCGGCCCCTGATGCCCAGTATGACAGGGGTTTTTTCACTGGGGAATATGGCAGCATGCCGGTTTTTTCTGTCCACATTGTTGAAAGTCCCGGGAATTGAGTCTGCCGCGGAAGCCATTGACATTTTCAAATCATGTGGAATCTGCCCTGGATGGGGATACCTGTAAGCCAGCAGTTCATATGTTTTTCTTGTACCCTTCCACGAAAGCGCTGCTGCTGATCCTATAAGTCCCCTGCCATTCTTGATTCCAACAAATTCTGCTCCGTTTTTCCTGAGGAAGTCCTTGGCGTCATCCACCGTAAGTATGTCGCGGACAGCACGCCAGTAGAATTCCTCTGGCAGCTCAATTCTGGAAGCAACTATTCCAGGATTTGTATTTTCTTCCTGAAGCTCGGCGAATTCTCTTACCACCTGTTCAGCCATATCAATGATATCGCGCCCGCTTATGGCCTCATTTCCATGCTGAAACGCACGTATGATGCGATTACCTGACACGCCGATCCTGCGGGCCTGCCCCTCCCCGTGACCAAGATTCACCCTGAGGGCGCCGTTTCCTCTGGTCTTGAACGGAACTGTAGGGTTGAGCCGCACAAGTGCCGGCATTCCGATCACATCCAGGCCGGATCGCTCTATAATTTCTGTGAGCAGAAATGTTGTGCACATTCCCTTGCTTGAATCTGTATCATCTATTGCAAGGTACATTCAAACACCATATCTTCTTTTTCTCTTCTGATAGGAAAGTATGGCCTTCAGAAAATCCACCTTCTTAAGTTCCGGCCAGTTAACATCGGAAAAGTACAGCTCTGAATATGCAGACTGCCAGAGAAGAAAATTGGAAATCCTTTCCTCACCACTGGTACGGAAAATCAGATCGGGGTCAGGTAGTTCCCTGTCGTACAGGTACTGGCGGAACTTTTCCTCTGTAACCTCATCAATGCCGAATTTCCCGGCCTGAATCTCTCCATACATTCTCTTTATGGCACTGATGATCTCTTCCCTTCCTCCATATCCGATGGCTAGATTGAATTTGAAATCATCGAAACCATTGGTTGTCTTCTCAACCAGCGAGATTGTATCCGTAAGGAATTCCGGCAGCCGTGATTTTTCCCCGATCACCCTGACCCTGATCCTGTTCTTGTAGATTCTCTGATCATCAAGGAGATCAAGGAGGGCATCGTTTATGAGATGAAACAGGAAATCGACCTCCTTCCTTTCGCGCTGAAAGTTTTCTGTTGAAAAGCCATATACTGTTACGATCTTAACGCCAACCTCCATGCACCATTCAAGGACTTCTTCCAGCTTCTGCTTGCCCCTTACGTGGCCTTCATTTTCAGAAAGGCCGACACTTCTTGCATACCGCCTGTTGCCGTCTGTTATTATGCCAATATGGTTGGGAACTGTTCCACCCTTCACCTCATCAAGAAGAACTTTCTCGTAAACCTCTGAGGTTAAGTTCCCAATATGGTCAGCAATTCCCATGGATAAATGGTATAGTTAATTTCACTACATAATTTTAGTTATGATCACAAATTAACCGGATATCTTGAGGCATCAGGCAATAATAAAAAGGGCAAAACTATGTCTTCCGAAGCCAGAGGGCATACATGCTTTCTCTGGATGAATATCCATGCACCACCCTCTTCAGCAACAGCTCCAAAGACCTTGATCTGAATTCTTCCATACGCCCCTCAAGGGATGCAACATCCAGTATCTCATAATAATGAAGGATCCCTCCAGAATTGAGATGATCAAGTGCAATACCAAGATACCTGAATGCATCATGGGGAAGATTCATTATTATTCTATGGAACTTATTCATTCCCGATATGGCCTTCTCCACGTCTGCATTGTGGGGAATAATTTTTCCGCTGAGCCTGTTCATCATCATGCTCCGCTCCATGTAAAATATGGCATCCGGGTTGCTGTCGATGGCGTGGACCGTGCAGTTATGCCATCTGGCTATGTTCATGGAGAAAGGGCCGATGCCGGAGAACATGTCCAGGATTTCTTCACCATCGCTTACGTCCTTTGAAACCAGCATTCTCTCAGTTGCGAGCCTGGGTGAGAAATATACTTTTCTCACATCAAGTGTCATGATGACGCCATTTTCCCTGTAGACTGCCACGGGATTATCCGTTCCGGCCAGAAGTTCAAGATTCCTTATTCGATATTCTCCCTGGATGCCGGTGTCAAGATATACGGTTGTTATACTGCGGTTCGCATCTATGAGGGCCCTTGCTAGCGATACCGCCCTTTCCCTGTTCCTGATCTTCGTTATGGCAATGTGCCCGATGACATCAAATGCTCCATGTGTCCCCTGAGGCTGGTATTTTTTTTGAGCGGGCCTGCCGGGAACATTAACTGTTGGGTATCCAGCATCATGTGCCGCACCTTCAACCAGTGGGATCAGTACATATTCTGCATCATTCTGGATTGAAAAATTACTGTCCAAAATGCCAAGCCTTCTGGCTCTCTCAATGGCATCCTGCGCCATTACTTTGGGGACCTTCAGATGATGGATCATACTCTTCTCCGGGATATAATGGATTGAGCGTGTGCAATTGTGTCCGATGCCAGCTTATCAGAGAAGCCGACGATTTTTGATATGGATTCCACGGAGGCGCCGGCAACCAGTTCCAGAGATTTGAAACCTGCATTGTACAGCCTGCGGCCACGAACCCTCCCTATGTTTGGAATCGTGATAATCTCCCATATCTCTTCCCTGATTCCCTCTGTAATTCTAATGTTAAGTATCTCAAAATAACGCCTTTTTTCCGGCAGATACATGGAAGAGAGCCTGGCCAGGCTGTAAGATATCCATTGTGCGCTGCTCACCTTTGCCTGGACGTCACCGGGGCCGATATTATATTTTTCTTCCATCCGCTCCATGGATGATTCGCTGATCCAGTCCAGAAGCACCATTGCAGTTTTGATTCTCCCCGCATAATCTTCCCCGAACTGCGATACATCAATTTCATTTTTCCTGATGAAATACTCAATCTCCTCAAGATCATCAGAACGCGCAATGAGCGGCATAACCTCTGGAGTAAGGCATATATTCACCATGGATCTGACATCGTTTATTTCGCCAGAATCCAGATACTTCTTCAGGATTACCGCTGACATGGGATCAATATACAGATCACTTGCCGCTTTTCCCAGCTTGGTGGGAGCATACCTCCCTTCACTTTCAGTTACGAAGCCGTTGCTTACCAGAAATGATAGGGTGCGGCTGAACTGCTTGGAGAATTGATCGATATCCTGCTGAAGACCAAGCAAAGTGGTTCTGTAGAACCTGGAAATCCCATCCATGCTGCTGCAAAGGCCCGTGCTTATAAGCGCCATCACGTTGAACCTTATGAGTGATTCCCGGCCAAGTGAGGATTCCAGAGGTTCAGGATCGCTATCAAGATACTGTGTTGCATGATCATACGCATTTTCTGTCGATGCATATATAAGACCGTATCCAACCGTGTCGTATTTTGGCCGTCCCGCTCTGCCCAGCATCTGGTGCACCTCGGTTGATGAAATATATCCTATCATCCCGTCAGAAAATCTGGTGATGTCCCTGATGATTACTGTTCTTGCAGGGAGATTGACTCCAGCGGCCAGGGTTGGTGTTGCAACCAGAACCTTCACCTTTCCATCCCGGAAAAAGCCCTCGATGGAAGTCCTCTGGTTGTTTGAGAGTCCCGCATGATGGAAGCATACCCCAAGAGGAAGCATTCCAGTAAGAAGGTCTTCGTACCGATCGCTCTCAGCAGGCGTATAGGAAATCTCTGATTCTCCCACAATTTTCCTGTCTATGGAAAGGGCTATCTTCTTAGCAAGATCCTCGGATCGTTTCCTTGAGTTTACAAATATGAGAAGCTGGCCCCCCTGTGAAATGAAGTGCTCACATATTTTCACAATCTCGTCCTTTCCGTGGAATTCAATGGTCTCTCCATCAAGATATTCTATTTTTCTGCCCTTTATTATTCCAGGCCTGAGCGGGACTGGCCTGAAATCGCTCACAACGCTTTCGGAATCAAGCCAATGCGCAACCTGATCTATATTTGTTATGGTTGCGGACAGCCCCATGATTCTTGCATCCGGATTGATAAATCTCATTGCGGAAAGAAACGTTTCAAGCCTCGGGCCGCGGCTTTCATCGCCCACCAGATGCAGTTCGTCCGCAACAACCAGTGATATCTCAAGAAGCGCAGACGGATCGTGGTGAAAGAGCGAATCTGCCTTCTCCGATGTGCAGACAATCACATCATACTTCCTTATGAAATCCGGCGATTCGTCATAGTCTCCCACTGAAATTCCGACCCGAACTCCAGCATCTCTTAGTTTCCTGAGATCGTCAAACTTCTCCGAGGCCAGAGCCCGAAGCGGTACAATATAAAGAGACTTGTGTCTTTTCTGGAATTCCTTAAATATTGCAACGTATGCAATAAGGCTTTTACCTGATGCGGTTGGTACTGACACGATTACACTGTTTCCTTCCAGGAATTTCCTTATGGCTTCCTCCTGATGATCGTAAAGTTTCAGATCTTTTCCCTCGAACATATCCAGAAACTTTTGTGGCATCCCCAGATCTGAAAGTTTCATTTTCTAGTCTATGGTGACCTGTGGAAAAATGTTTACGTGCTTTCTTCAATGCACTGTGATGGACACATCATCAAATGCGTCATATCCTGTTGTTTCCAATGCCATAAAGAATATGGGCCTGGTTATCAATTCTGTTCCTATGATACTCATTAGTGCTGGAATGGCAACCTGTAAATCAAGTTCATATCTTTCTTCACAATGTATGATTTGAATGGAACGGCCCAGAGTAATAATTAACGTAGCGCAGAGCCTCAACGGGATGATTGCCGGTCCTGGAGGCAGGAGAGTTACAATCTCTTCGGGGCATGACAGGAAGAGGGTACTAGAAATAAGATCAAAGGTGGATGCAGTTATTGTTGGGGCAAACACGGTAGTTAATGATAATCCACGCCTTACTCTGGAAGGGCATCTCCCCGACCACAGCCATGGCCCGATGAGGGTTATCCTTGACGGAACCCTCAAGATACCTGAAAATTCACACGTCCTTGACGGGACATCAAGAACGCTAGTTTTCACATGGAATCAGCAGAAGGACCTAAAAGGCGCAGAACTCGTAAGAATGAGCAGGGAAAGCCTCACCATCAGCAGAATACTTGAAGCTCTATGGGCCATGGGCGTAAGGAACGTCCTTGTTGAAGGGGGGAAACAGGTTATACACGAATTTATTGATGCCGGAGCGGTTGACGAGTTCCATATTTTTGTTGGCAATGTCCTCATAGAAGGAGGCGGAATGATTCTTTTTGATCCTCCGGATGATATCTCGGGAGTTATGAATGATATCCAGGTTATGGAAGGTGGATTACTTATAAGCCTTGATCCGCATTCCTTAATGATATCATGGAAAAAGAAGGTAAAGGCTTTTTAAGGCTCAGCTGGGCCAGGGAAAGAATGGACGTAATGTCCGCCATCAGGAAGAGGTTTACAGAAGAGAAACCGCTGAAGGGTATTAAAATAGCCATGGCCCTTCATGTGGAGGCCAAAACCGGCGTCTTCGCACTTCTTTTGAAGGAGGGCGGGGCCGATATAAGGATGGCTTCATGCAATCCGCTCAGTTCTGATGATAGCGTTGTCCAGTCCCTTAAGGAAGATTATGGAATGGATGTTTACGCCAGAAAGGGTGAAACTGAAAAAGAGTATTATGAATATCTGAACAGGGCCCTGGATATAAAACCGCAGATCATAATTGATGACGGAGGCGATCTGACAAAGATTGTCCATATGGAACGAAAGGATCTCCAGGATCACATAATTGGAGGAAACGAGGAAACCACTACAGGCGTCGTAAGGCTTCATGCCATGGAGAAGCAGGGCGCGTTGAAATTCCCAATGTTTGACGTTAACGACGCTCAGATGAAGCATCTCTTTGATAACAGGTATGGCACTGGCCAGAGTACCCTCGACGGTATAATGAACGCAACCAATGTGCTCATAGCTGGCAAGCGTATTGTTGTGGCGGGCTATGGCTGGTGTGGACGTGGCATAGCAATGAGGATGAAGGGCATGGGTGCTCTAGTCACGGTGACTGAAATCGACCCTGTTAAGGCTGTTGAGGCCGCAATGGATGGTTTTGATGTCAGGACCATGAACACTGCAATCAGAGACGCAGATATGGTTGTCACTGCAACCGGCATGAAAGATGTTGTTTCATATGATGATCTCCTTGTTGCGAAAAAGAACGTTATACTGTCTAATTCAGGGCATTTCAATAACGAGCTTCCGGTCAATGTGCTGGAATCCCGGTCATTATCACGCAAGCCTGTCAGGGAGAATGTTGTGAAATACCGTCTGGAGAATGGAAATGAGGTGGACGTCATAGCTGACGGCAGGCTTGTGAATCTCGCAGCTGGCCAGGGGCATCCTGTGGAAATAATGGATATGAGCTTTGCACTCCAGGCGCTAACCGCAGAGTACCTTGCAAAACATCACAAAGATCTTGAGAGTCGTGTATACCCCGTCCCAAGGGAAATTGACAGCGATGCTGCCAGGATAAAACTTGCATCACTGGGGCTCAAGATAGACCGGCTTACGCCAGAACAGCTTGACTATATGAACGAGTGGACTGAAGGGACGTGAGGCTTCTCAATGAAGAACATAATGCTTATTGTACTTGATGGGCTGGGTGACAGGCCCAACCAGATACTTTCCGGCAAAACTGCCCTTCAGGCTGCTTTCCATCCTAACCTGAACAGGCTCATCAGAGATGGGCAGGGGGGACTCATGACACCCATAGCCCCCGGTATCCGGGCAGGCTCAGATACTTCCCACCTTTCTCTTCTTGGTTATGATCCGGAGAGATTCTATTCCGGACGCGGCCCCTTTGAAGCCATGGGCCTTGGCCTGGAAGTACGCCCCGGAGATGTGGCTTTCAGGGCCAACTTTGGAACGACCGACAGCAGGGGCATTGTTACAGACCGCAGAGCCGGCAGATTGGCTGACGGGAATTCACAACTGGCTGAATCTCTCAACATGGAAATAGATGGCATCAGATTCTTTGTAAAGGCAGGGGTAGAGCACAGGGCAGCCCTGGTAATGAGGGGTGATGGACTATCCGACAAAATAACGGATTCTGATCCTCACGAAACTGGCAGGCCTGTTAACAGGGTTATGCCTGTTTCTCCTGAAGGGGAATTTACAGCAGATGTACTGAACAGGTTTCTGGAAGTGTCTAGGGAAGTACTCAGAAATCATGAAGCAAATGAAGGCAGGAAAAAAAATGGAAAACCTGTTGCCAACGAACTGCTTCTCAGGGGACCCGGGAAAGCACCTGATCTCAAGGATTTCAGGGAAATGCATGGAATGAGTGGTGCAGTTGTGGCAGGCATTCCAATGATCACAGGAATTGGAGGTCTTCTTGGCATGCACACTCTCAAGCCGCGTGGCTCAACAGGAACCCTGGACAGCGATTTTACTTCAAAGCTCCTGGCAGCTGCTGACCTGACGAAGAAATATGATTATGTGCTGGTCAACATAAAGGCAACCGACGTGGCAGGTCATGACGGCGATGCAATTGCCAAGAAAGAAGCCATTGAACGAATTGACAGGGCAATTGGAGAAATGATGCGGTCTGTTGATGAAGATACTGTCATAGCCGTTACAGGAGACCATGCCACACCATGTTCGGTCAGGGATCATTCTGGGGATCCTGTACCTGTCCTCTTCAGATCTAAAGGGATACTTTCAGACAGGTCAATGTTCTTTGACGAACTTTCATCTTCAGCTGGAATGTGGCGTATAAGCAGCATCGATGTCATGAACATTTTAAAGGAGATGGCTGACCGGTCTGAAAAGTATGGGGCATGAATCGACTTTTTGATTGAAAAACCGCTTAATTGCGGTCTCCTCATTTTTTATCACAATGTTTAAGTATTATCTATAATATGTCATGTCTGACAATTGAATGACACCTTCTAAATTGAGTCTGGATAACTTCAGGGAATCCCTGAAGATAAGAAGCCTGCAGAAAGCCTACTCAAAAAAGGATCAGAAGGAAATATTGATCTATTCACAATCACGGGGAATGCTTTACACCTTTATGTTTTCCATAATGCTCTGGTGGATCCCAATAGCAGGGCCGGCAATAGCCGGATACATAGGGGGAAGGAAATCTGGAAGCACCTCAAAGGCCCTTGTTTCTTCGCTTGTTTCAACCTCTTTGCTCGTGATGATCACACTTCTTCTTGCACCTTTCCAGGCGGGGTATCTTGGTGGCGCAAGTTCGTATTTCAGCAAAGGCGTACTTACGCTTTCACAGTCAAACCTCATTGCCTATTCAGGTTTGCTCACGGATCTTTATACCGGTTATGGCCTCGTTAAGACGTTCTCACTGATTGTGCCCGGCTCACTTGTTTTGCTGAACGTTTTCAGCTATACTGGTGGCTTCATAAGCAGGCTTAAAACTCAGGAAGAAAATCTTTCAATGAGCTTCATGAAGAAAGATGTTGAGGACAGAGCCCGCAGCGTCAAGGCAGTTCCCCGTATCCCTGGATACGGAAAAGTGCTGAAGGCTGTTTCTGACGGCTCCGAAGATGACAAGGACGGGGTCGGCGGATGGAGCTACCTTTAATCAAACAACATAATTTATTTATATTATCAAAATAACAGTACAGATGATAGATATCAAGCTTCTCAGGGATAATCCTGAAATTTTCTATAAGTCTGCCAGAGACAGGGGTTCTGACACAACCACCATCGACAGATTCTTTGAACTTGATGGGGAATGGAGGGAAAATCTAAAATCAGTAAATGAGCTGAAGCACCGTAAAAACATCCTGACAACAAAGATATCCGAGGCCATAAAGGCAGGTAATGGATCAGACGATCTTAAGGAACAGGTCAGGCAGCTCAATACGGAAATCGAAAAACTTGAAGCCAGACAGAGGATAATTGAAGTTGACAGGGATGTTGTGGCAAAGCTTATTCCAAATCTTCTTAGCGAAAGTGCACCTGTTTGCAAGGGCGACGAAAATAACGTTGTGGTTCGGAACTGGGGACTTGCACGTGTAATGGGAGAAGATGTTGATTATTACAGAGCATCAACTGCAAACATGGGGCAGTATACAGTCATTAGCAGGAGACCGGAGAGCCACGTGGATCTGATGCAGAGGCTCAATCTGGCTGATCTTGAAAGAGCTGGTAAAACGGCGGGTGCAAGGTTTTTCTATATAAAGAACAGGCTGGTCAAGCTCGAACTCGCTCTGATGAACTACGCCGTAGACTACCTGTCTGAACGCGGATTCACAGTTGTGGAGCCGCCATACATGATGAATTATCATTCCATGGACGGCGCCACAGACATGGAAACATTCAAGGATACCCTTTACAAGATCGAGGGTGAAGATCTTTACCTTATCTCAACATCGGAGCACCCGATAGCTTCAATGCTCATGGACGAAACTCTGGATGAAAGAGATCTTCCCGTAAGAGTGGCAGGGATATCCCCATGCTTCAGGAGAGAAGCAGGCGCACATGGAAAGGATACAAAGGGCATATTCAGGGTTCACCAGTTCACAAAAATTGAACAGTTCGTGTTCTGCCATCCGGATCAGTCATGGGAGTTTCTGGAAGAGATATTGGGTAACGCGGAGAATCTGTTCAAAAGCCTGCGCATCCCGTACCGTGTTGTAAATGTTTGTTCCGGAGAACTCGGGAACCTTGCAGCAAAGAAATACGATATTGAAGCATGGTTCCCATCCCAGGGAAAATTCAGGGAAGTGGTGTCGGCATCGAATGACACGGATTACCAGGCGCGTTCACTGGGCATAAAATTCAGAACAAAGGACGGGAACAGGTTCGTGCATACCCTGAACAGCACAGCCATAGCCACCACGAGGGTTATGGTTGCAATAATGGAAAATTTCCAGCGGGAGGACGGTACAGGATTCGATATACCTGAAGCGCTTGTTCCCTACACTGGATTTGACTTCGTCGGCAGTTAATTATTCTTATCTGCCGCGCTCGGCGTATGCAATTTTAGCTGAAAGCGGGGAATATTTTTTCCATCTGTCCAGTATGGGCAGCCATTCCTCTGACACCTGATCCATTGCGTTTAGGTACTGGAGGATTCCGTTTACAGCCAGATCTGCATCCCTTACAGCACTGATGAGATCCCTGTTGGAATTTGTGGAATCTCCTCCTGAAAAGAGACCGGGAATTGAAGTCATGTTATTCTCGTCTACTATTGGCTGCCCATGGGGCGTGAGCCTGAGCATCTTGGCAAATTCATCACCCATGAATGAGTAGTCGGTTTCCTGGCCGGTTGCCTCTATTACCATGTCTACGTCCATTTCCAGGACCTTATCCTTTTTTGGAACAGGTTTGGCGCGGCCCCCTTTTTCCATTACCATCTCATTCTGCCAGTATCTGAGCTTTGTAACTCTGTTGCCTTCCTTAACGTATTCGAAGGGAGTTACCTCCCAAACGAATGTGACATGCTCCTCCTCTGCTTCTTCCAGCTCTTCTTCTGCATTCATTGTAGGATAGCCGGGCCGATCCACATCTCTACGCCTGTACATTATAACAACGTTCTTTGCGCCTAGCCTGAGCGAAGTTCGCGCAGAATCGTTTGCTGTGAATCCCCCGCCAATGATTGCTACATTCTTACCAACATCTACATGCTCTCCGAAACTTACCTTCCTGAGGAATTCTGTTGCATGCATTACGTTCACTGCATCGCTTCCCGGAGTGCCTGTCATATGCGGAGTCTGGTTGCCGACCGCCATATACACTGCATCATACTCATTCATTATCTGAGAAAACTGAATGTCCTTGCCGATTTCGGTGCCAAGATGCACATCGACTCCCTGTGAGGTGATGAAACCTATCTCCTTGTCTAAGGTTTCCTGAGGAAGACGGTATCGAGGGATGCCGGTTTTCATGAACCCACCAAGTGCCGGAAGTTTTTCAAAGAGCGTTATTCGAACCCCCTGAATGGTCAGGTAAAAAGCAGCTGTAAGACCAGATGGACCTCCACCAATCACAGCTACTTTCTTGCCAACAAATTTCTTGCGTGGAAGATCAAGTATCTTTCCATAATCAGAAAACTGATCAGCCGCATATCTCTTAAGATGCCTGATCGCTATGGGTCCACCGGTGTCATAGAGCACACAGATATCCTCGCATAAATGTGTGCACACTCTCCCAATTATTGCAGGAAACGGGAGATTTTCAAAGACAATCCTTACAGTTTGGGCCGGATCACCCACAGCAGTGCTTTTAATATAACCGCCTATGTCCAGGCTTGCCGGGCAAGCCTGCGTACAAATGTTGCAACCTATGCAACGGCTGGCCTCAGCCGTAGCCTCATCTGTCGAGTATTCCCTGACAGGCTCCAGAGTGAAACTCTTGACCCTCGCTGCGGGGTCCTCATGGAATATTTTAACTCGCTCAAAATTAAGCATCTGCTGACCCTATACCTGCATCAACAGATCAATTATAAACATTTTTTCAGGATAGGAGCTAATCATGTGACATCGCATCACATGAGCCTCGGTATCACTAACATGGCAAAAAACAGATTGAACAGTACGATGATAGCCATTATGAGATAGAGCCTGTTCTCCTCTGCAATGAAAGTGACTATGGAAAGAACTACCACAGATATTGGAGTGAAGATCAGCACCCAGAGTCCAACTGTAATAAAATAGAAGCCATCCAAATGAGAAAGGCCCGCTGCAATTCCGGCGAATGACAGTGATATGATCTTTGAGTTTATTGCCATATCGTGAAAATTTGAGACCTGAGAAATATTGTATCCTGCGGCCTCGCCCTTTACAAATATCAGTACGATGCCAGCAATGATAAAACTTACACTGAGTAGCACACCTGATCTCAGCGTATAACTTGCAATTCTATCTATATTCACATCACGAGGCAATCTTTTCACCCCTCTGGTTCTTCACATAAAGACCTCCAATCATAGCAACTGCTGCTATCAGCGATATGGCCACTTCGAGGGCTGAACTTATTATGAGGATCCTGTCTGTCATAAGGCCCTTCAGCAACATCTCGACACCCAGAAATGAGAGTATTCCGAAAAATATCCATCTGATATCCTTATTGGTTATTCTCACAAGGATCTTTGCTCCCATGAAGGACCCCAGCAGAACACCAATTGCAGCTGCAGCGGCAAGGAAAAGCTGTATATACCCCTCATACCAGTAAATGGAACTCCCTGTTGCTGCTGTTATCCCTATCATGAAGTTGCTGGTGGTGGTTGTAACTTTCATTGGCAGATTCATTGCCCAGTCCATTCCGAGAACTTTCAGTGCACCGGACCCGATTCCGAGCAGACCAGAGATCACTCCGGCAAAGAACATGATCAATTCGGCTAGCCACCACCTTACTCCGACGTAGTTCACCTGCTTCTTGAGTCTCGCATCATGGTAGGAACCGGCGAGCTGAAAAAGTTTTGAGGACCAGTCCGCTTTTCTATTTTGGGGAACCTCGTATTTTCCTCTCTGTACTGTTGGTA
>JAJZAW010000163.1 GCA_021799185.1 Thermoplasmata archaeon | reverse complement strand
TGCCCGTTCGATCCCCCTGGACCCAAGAATCCTGTGCATATGGTCAAGAATGACTGACTTCAACGGTTCCGGAATATCGTCAGCAAGCTGGATGGCATTAGCGGTTTCCTCCTTGATCTTATTTATGTCACCTTCTGCAAGAAGGTTTTCACAGAGAAAATGCAGTTTTTTTAGAGGTTCTGCAGTTATATTTTCAGAAGTTATGGACATTTGAGGCTTGTCAGTTATTGAACATAAAATTTTAACATTTGCACATATGTAGAATTTTGCTTTCAGAATTTTCCTGAATTGAGGTAGTGAAGATCAGGAGATCCTGCCTTCCAGCCCTGAAATACGTGACCAGGTACAACAGCTTCAGTCAGAGCTCTACCATTATCTGGCCGTTTTCTACCTTTGTCTTGTAGGAATGAAGCGGGGCGATATCTCCTGATCCCTCCGGTGGGCTGATCACGGAGCCGTCCTTTGGGTTGAAAACGGCAAAGTGATTGGGGCAAATGAGAGTATGATCATCCATGAAGCCTTCTGAGAGATCATAATCTTCATGCGTGCAGTAACACGATGTTGCGTAATAGTTTGCTCCATCTCTTATAAGCAAAACCTCTCTTCCTTCTATGTTCGCCTTGAAAAGGTCCCCATCCTTCATGGCCCCTTCCTTGGCAACTTTATACCATGCCATGAAGGACACATTATGTTTTAAGGCAATTATATTTTACTGTCCTCTTCCGGATAATGTTAATGTGGTCTCGGCTTTCCTGGACCTGATCCACTCTCAAGCAATATGGATGCAATTATTCCAATCATCACCACTGCTGCGGTTACCCTGCCGTATATCAGGGGATAGCCAAGATACGGTACGTGATAAACTACTATTCCCACAAGGTCGTTTCCGGGAACCATACCTGGGTCATCAACAGGGTTGTTCACACCTCTTGTCTTGAAATAAATTTGTCCATCTACTTCCTTAATCTCCACAACCTTATGTGCATAGAGAGTTCCATTAGCCCACGGCGCATGAAACTCTATGATTTCGCCAAGTTTAATTGACTGAGGGTGCTCCGGCTCAATTATGAGAAGTGAACCGGGAATGATGACCGGATACATGCTGGGTGTTGGGTCGGCTGCAATTGTATGTGTGTAGTATGATCCTATGGCTCCAACTGCAATTACAGCCATCACGGCGGCAAACGCAATATCTGATTTCTTTCTTTTATTCCGGAACCTGATCCGGTGTTTAGTCTTGAGTAGTTTTCTCACCCAGTAATTCTCACCCATTGCGAAATAAGTCATCCAGAAGAGTATGGATATGGAAATTATCTCCCATACGATGTTGAAAAGCGGAGAGACTCTCTCGGAGAAGCCCAGGAAGGAAAACGTTGAATACATGGCGAAAAACAGGAAAGGCCCAAGAGTTCTCTTGCCCTCAGAAAGGTACAGGTAGGATATATATACTGAAAATGCCAGATCAAAGCTCAACTGATACAGGAGCATTTTCGCAATCTGCAGGGCGGTGTAGGGCTCAAACACGGGAGTCATTACAAGAAAATACGCCAGTCCTGACAGAAGCATGCCATTGAACAGCTTCTTTCCGCTCAGATCCACAATAGTTGAGAATACAACCGGAATAAGTGAGACTGAGAGAAGAACCGAATACTCCACGGAATTGATGAATATGTCAGGATAGATCCGGACCAAAATGGTATGTGAAATCACCGCAGGCATTATAAGAAGAAATGCAAAAATGGCGAAGAACACTGGAGATAATTTCCATCTTCTGTCGCCCATAAATTTTGGATAGTAAAGAAATAAAAGCGGCAGGGTGCCTATGAGGATATACCATGGACTGATCTTGAAGTAAAAACTCAACTGCCACAAAACTATGTAGAGAACGGGAAGGTACCATCGCACCTTCATTTTTTAATCTCCGCGAAATACGTTCTGCCGTCTATTTCTATGTAAATCCTGTCCTCATGCGAAAACACCGGTCTTTCGACAAATGAGGCCATCTTGAAGACATCTTCTGTTCTGGCTATTTCAATTGCGTCTTCAGGTGGCCCTACTGTTACCTCAATAAGGTTATCGGCGTTCTCCTGCTTAAATTTCCTGATGGGATCAGGTTTCTTTCTCTTCACTGTGGCAGCGGGATAAATCAGGAGTGCAATTCCTGCTGCAATCAGAGCATAGGCATAATCTAAAGGTAATTTTACTATTACCTTTCCAGGAATTGTTGCGTTCCTGTACAGTGTCCCAGAAAGAGGGCTGTCAGAAGGTCCGGAAATTCAATCAGTTACACTCCCCAAACTTAGGGTAACGTTTGAGGAAGAGGATCCATATGGGGAAGTAGCCAGAGCCTGGAAAAGCAGGGAATATGAATAGCCAGAAGTGTATCCAAGTTCCCTGTTGATAGAATTTCCAAAGCTTACATTGGAACTTACGTTCACCGGGTAGATTAAATCTTTTGTGGCATTTGAAGATGCATTCATTTTTCCGTTCAACTGATAACTGAGTTTATGCCAGGAAGGGTTTGCAGATAATAGTGTAACGCTGTAACTATAGCTTATTTCTGAATCTTTCGATATGGAC
>JAJZAW010000162.1 GCA_021799185.1 Thermoplasmata archaeon | reverse complement strand
TTCTGGAAGAAGTCTCCCGTGTTAGATCTGAATATCTTGTTAACTATGACTGCATCCACTGGATAACCATAAAGAAGAAGATAGGTGTATGCCCTCCTGGTCTCGTTCATTGACATCCTGTCCGGAGTGCACACCAGCCTGATTGATGTTATGCTATCATCAGTGAGTATTCCTCTTACCTCCCTGAGGCTCTCATAAAGTCCCTCCATACTCTTGAAAATGGAATCGTCCGGGAGTGGAATGCTTGAGAAAGGCTTCATTATTGGCCTTACAATCCTTGCAGTTGTTCTGCTTATGGGAAAGAGCTTTTCCATATACCAGGACATGGCTTCTGGAAATGATAGAAGCTTAAGCGATTCTCCTGTGGGTGCACTGTCCATGACAATGACATCATATTTTCCATCTTTCATGTAATCATTGACATAAAGGAGCTCTGAAGCTTCATCAAATCCAGGTAAGGTTGCGATCTCTTCGGAGGAAATTGGATCAAGTCCCTGCGAACTGAATAGGCCCGTCAGGTAGCCCTTAAGATTTTCCCAGTGATCATTTATTGCCTCAATAACACTGATCTCCTGGGCATGGAGGTTATGTGAAATCTCCGTAACGGCAGACCCTATCTGTACCCCAAAAGCGTCAGATAGGCTGTGCGCCGGATCTGTTGAGATTATGAGTGTTTTTTTGCCTCTGGATGCCAGAAGCATTGCTGTGGATGCTGCAACACTGGTTTTCCCAACCCCTCCTTTCCCCGTGAATAGTATTATTCTCGTTTTTCCTCTTTTGTTTTCAATTTTTGCCATATTAATTCATCTCAGCCAATAGTATATTGCAATATCACTCTTAACAATAGCACCGTTTCAAGCCGGTAGTGTTTCAGCACTCTTTATACCTCATCTTCAAACGGCTCAAAACACTCCGGTGGGACAAAACCAAACCTTTCAAGCAGCAATGTTCCCCTGGAGCATACAGCCATTCCATGAATCGCAAATTCCACCATTCCCGTGACGGCATTCCTGTTATCAATTACAAGTGCTCCCTCGTCACCGGGCTCCGCAAAATTTCCAGCTTCACCCATCACGATGAAATGATCATTGATGAAGTAAAGCCTGCCGTCCTGAATACGCTTCATCCTGACATCTGTACAGAGTATCTTTCCCTCAGTGAATCCGGTGGTCCTGCCACTCTTCCGGACACTCATTCCAATATGCGGTTCGCTTGATTCGCTGGGGACACCTATATTCTTGATGCGAGGAGTGGTAAGTATTTCCGGATCAATTTCTGCTATTGCGGCATCCAGATCGTTGGATGAGTTTGGCGCCATCCTTGATATTACAACCAATCTTCCCAACAGTACGCCCCTTCTGGGCGAATCTGGCCTCGATGGATGAACAACCCTATCGCCTATCATTGCTCCGGAAGGGGCAAGCACAGACGCAGTTGAAACGGCATATTTCCGTTCGCCCATTCTAAGAATTCCTCCGAGCGTTCCGGTTGTGGCAGCATTGAGGTGCCCGATGGAGGTTCCGCCCATTATGAATTTGTCAGGGATTGCTGGAATCATTTCTGGCTCATTCTGATTGGGGATCTCTGTAACAATTGGATATATGCTGAACCCGAGCTGGGCAGCGCTAAACTCATCCTTGAGGTACTGGAGCATCCCTGGATCGTCTACAAAAATATACCAGAAAAACTCGGGTTTCTCGAAGCCGAGGCCGAATCCCACGAATGAATCTATTTCACCATTCAGCCGTCCCAGAAGGTCCTTGGCTCTGGTTATCTGTTCATTAGCACAGCTTATGTCGCAATCATTCTGTGCTATTCGGAAAACATATCCGGATATTTCCTTCCCGCAATACCAGCAGTTGCTCAACATCATATGCAGGTCACTCTACAAATAAATATTTCTCTGCCATTTTGGTCTGTAAGTTTTCTACACGGGCCGAAAAGAATCAGAAAAAAATTCACTGGCTATAGTATTTATAAAAGCAAATACTTTCATAATTGTATATTAATATTAGAAAATCTTAAATCTCCGTTATAAGTTCATATTTCATGGGTAGCACGGTTGTTCTCACATCAGACAGAGGGTCGTTCACAAGCTATTCTGGCGTTTCAACCATGGGATATGTAGCCTGCATGCCGGCAAGGCTGGTACCCAGGGTCCTGATGAATTCGATCTTTACGCCGCCTGAAGAAACGAACAGGAAAGGCGAGGCATATTTCGCACCATATGCCTTGAGGAAGGTCGAGGCATCCCTGGTTGCTTCAGGCATATCTGACGTCAGTGTTGTCAGTCCAGATATGCTTGAAAGAGCAATTGATGAAAACACAAAAGTTGTAGGTATATCGGTTCACGATCCACTTGGGCTTGCCCCGGTGACGTTCAAGCTGACCATGATATTTGGCGGGGGCCCAAGCTGGACCGAGAAGTTCTTTCAGGAGATGGCCGCCAAAATTGCAAGGCTGAAGAAAAAATATGGATTCAAGGTATTTGCAGGAGGGCCGGCAGCGTGGCAGTTAATTCTGGAAAGACCTGAATGGATTGACAGCATCTTCTCCGGCGAGGCTGAACTTGATCTTCCTGA
>JAJZAW010000161.1 GCA_021799185.1 Thermoplasmata archaeon | reverse complement strand
GGCTTATACCGTAACAATTGAGGGCACACCTTCGAACTTCAAGATCAGGATGGGTGTAGCGGACTGGCTCAAGGAGCTCAAAAGTGAGGTTGCTGAGCCTTTCTTCAACAACCCAATGATGGCCTATCTGGAAGTTCCGGAAGCGTTATGGTCCTACGAACTGGAACATCAGATGTGGCACTATATAGAGACCCAGGTTGACCTTGGGATCCAGTGATCACCAGCTCTGCCCCGTAAGGCGCTGGAACATGTCAACATAAAGCTGTGATGTTTTCTGAATCATCTCCGGTGGTAGCGGAGGAATTTCTGGCTCTTTCTCTCCCTTCTTCCTGGCATCATAGAGCTGTTTATGGTAACCAATGCTTCTGTAGTACTGACGCACTGATTCCTTGCTGAGTTCAACGATCTCTCCTGAATTATATTTATCCAGATCCCAGAATCTGTCCTCGTCAGCCGTCCCAAAGGTGTCGATCAGAACCGGCTGTCTTCCAGGGCCAAATGCAAATTCTTTCTTCCCGTCTGCATGTATGAGGCCTCTGCTGAGAACCTGCTTGTTGAGGCGTCTGTCTATCTTCAGGATTGTCTCCCTGATGTTGTTTATTTCAGTGCCCGTCATACCTCCAATTTCTATGGCCTCTCCCCTTGTGAGGACGCGATCAAATTTTTCGTATTTTGTTGTGACTTCAAAGAATGGGTCATCCAGTTCCTCTCCGTACTTCGGCATGTGATTAAGGCCGATGTCATCCGGCTTCAGAGCGCCCTCATTTAGGCGGTCGAAGAGTGACCCGGCAACATAGTAACGCATAACAAATTCGAGCGGGATAACATACTCAATTTCGTATGGACTCCCTTTCCCTTCAGGTACGAAGAACTTCTTAACCCTCATCTCGTTCGGGGCAGGGGTGTCAATGAAGTGGGTCTCCACCCTTGCAGATTCCTTTGCCATTTTGAACCAGTATGCTGAAGTTCGGCATAGCGATTCCCCCTTGTGCGGAATCATGCTTGGAATCATCTTATCAAAAACGGATATCTTGTCCGTGAATCTGAACAGCAGGGTTTCCCCCTCATCATATACTTCTTTGACCTTGCCGGTCCGTATCAACTGCATGAACGTCCTTAGCTTTCAATAATATTAATGCTTTTTTCATTGCATGTTCAGTGGATGAATTGCGGCTTTGGAACATCCAAATAAGGCAGGATATTCTACTCCAGGCCAACAGTCTGATAAATATATGCGCATGGGATCATGGTGAGAAATAATGAGAAGCAGAATGTCTGTTTTCCTGGATCATGTCTGGCACGACGTTGCCTTCAGGGAGAAAATGAACGAGAGAATAGGCATTGTTATGGATCTGATCAGGGAAGGGAGGGACATAACATCGGTTGGACGCCTGCTCAGGATGCCCTCGGGAGAACTTGAAGCCATTTACGAGATTGCCAGGGCCAGGATCAGGTCAGCCCGCAAGTTTTCGCTACATGAGAAAATATGGCTGGATAAGTATCTCTCAAGCTTCTCCACTCCAGAGATTGTCTGCAATTACAGGGCAAAAAGGATATCCGGGATGCATCTTATTGATATAGGATCAGGCAGCGGCATCCAGACTGCCATAATGTCCCGTTCCAACCAGGAAACTGTTGGAGTGGAGCTGGATACAGATCATTATATGATGTCTCTCCTGAATGGGGAGGTCTACGGAGGCATCAATTTGAAATTCATTCATGGAGACGGAATCAGGGTTCTTGAAACCAGAAAGATAGATGCAGATACTGTTGTTTTCAGCGATCCGGCCAGGCCTCCCAATGCGGCTGAACGACTCTTGAAGGATCTTACACCGCCCCCAGAAGCAATCATTGCTGCTGCAAAAGGAAGGACGGAAAATTTTGTTTTTGATCTTCCTCCACAAATGAAACTTGACAGCATAACCATTCCCGGTGAAAGGGAATATATTTCCATAGGCGGTTCTCTGAACCGCCTTACACTCTATACTGGCGAAGTTTCGCAGGCATCGGTTTCAGCAGTGATTCTTCCACGTGACATCAGGATCAGTGGAACACCGGAAGAGAACCCTCCCATGTCCGGATCATGCGGTGACGGCTACCTTTATTCGTTCGATCCAGCCGTTATCAGGGCAAAGCTGGTAAGGAAGGTGATTTCAGACACTGGCCTGGATCCTGTGGAATCAGACAGGAGAAGATACCTGGCATGGTCGCCATCCATAATCAGGGATTTTCCGGGAGAAATATATGAAATACTCTTCACCTCAGATTCCCAGGATATTGGCGCTGATCTTCGTGCATCCGATGCAGGCAGGGTTATTCTGAGATACGGTGTGCAGGACGGGAGCTATTACAAAACAAGGGATTCATAAAAAGAGAACATCAGTGGAAGCCGTGACATTTATATTTTCAAGGTTGGAGAAAAAACTGTGGGTGCCAGAAAAATAATGAACATAAATTAGATTTAAGGCAGACATGGTGAGAAACAATTCCAGCGATTCTCGGGTTAAAATATTCGCAAAATTTTTATCAATATTTTTATAAGTTATGTGGTGCTTAAGAGTGAATTCGATGATATAACTTAATGCAAGGGCTAAGCTGC
>JAJZAW010000037.1 GCA_021799185.1 Thermoplasmata archaeon | reverse complement strand
AACAATAAAATCGGATCTCTTCAGTTCGTAGTGGGTAATTTAAATCAGTTCTCACATTTCATTCTTCATGGACGAGAAGAAGAAGCTTTTCCAGATGGCTCTTAACCTTTCAGACCCGCCATGGCGCGTCACTTCAATAGATTTTGATCAAGCAGAGGGAAGGATGGATATCCACATAGATTTTCGCTCAGGATCAAGGTTCCTGTGCCAGGAATGCTCATCGGAATGCCCTGTTCATGACACCATACAGAGGGAGTGGAGGCACCTGAACTTCTTCCAGTACCGTGCATACATCCATGCAAGGGAGCCCAGAATAAGGTGCCCTGAACACGGAATAAAGACTGTCAATGTACCATGGGCCAGAAAGGGATCAGGCTTCACCTTATCCTTTGAGGCAATGGTTGCAATGCTTTCACAGGAAATGCCTGTATCCGCTGTCGCGAGAATAGTGCAGATACACGAGGATTCTGTTTGGAGAATCCTCAGGCACTATGTGGATGAGGCAAAGAAGGATCAGGATATATCTGATCTTTCAGTCCCTGGAATTGATGAATTCTCCGTGGAAAAGCACCATGTCTATGTTACATTATTCTACGGCACAAAGAACAGCAGGGCCATACACATAGAAGAAGGCAAGGAATCCGATGTGTTTGGAAAATTCATAATGAAGCATCCCTTCCTTGATCCCTCAGGGATAGATCACATCACCATGGATATGTATCCATCATACATATCCGGCGCTAAGGAATATTTCCCGGATTCCTCAATCGTTTTTGACCATTTTCATGTCATCAAGATGATGAACGACACTCTGGACAGGATAAGGAGGAAAGAGGCAAGGGCCAATGAAATACTCAAGCACACCAGATATGACTGGCTGAAGAATTCCTCTGATCTGACTGACAGGGAAAGAGATCGCCTCATGTCGGTGAAATCCCTTGATCTCCAGACATCTCATGCGTATCACTTCAAGATTGCACTCCAGAGATTATGGCAGGTGAATGTGTCCATTGCTGAGGATTATCTGAGGAAATGGATATCCCGGGCATCCAGGTCACGGATGCCCGATATCGTGAAGCTTGGAAAGACCATGAAGAGACACCTTGATGGCATATTGGAAGCCATCAAATCTGGAATAAATTCGGCTGTTGTTGAGGGATTGAACAACAAGATCCGTACTGCATTCAAGCGATCGTACGGATTCAAGGCTCAGGAATACAGAGACACGATCATCTATTTGGTTGCAGGGGGACTGAAGTTACCCACAATAAACTGAAGAGAACCAAATTTAAGATATGTATATGTAAAATTTATGGATTATAAAATTGCCCGCAGAATCAGTCACATTGAATTGAATCATAAAGTCTCCTCTATTTCCTATGGAGAGTGTAGTATTCTGAGCTGACGGTTTTGCAATCTGGTAAATTGTTAATATGTAACCAGAGGCAAGAATTCCTGAGACAGACAAGTTAAACTTATATGGTAGGGTTCCCCCATTCACTGTCGAATTGAGATAAACGGTTTCATTCAGATTCGCTTGTTCTGTGCTTACGGTCGCTGAGGCCGATAGAATTTGATTAACCTTCTCCTTGGCATAGTCTGTAACATGCGTCTTATTATTTTCAAATGATATTCTTACAGTAACTGTATAGTTACCGGTGTCATTGAATTTTACATTCAAAGTGCTTCCAGTGGAGTAATTTCCATTGACAAACCACATATAAGAAGGGGTACTCGGAGGAATTGAGCCAAATTTTACCCATAAATGAATAACATCTCCAGCATCAGTGGTGCCATTTCCCATTATGTGTGATGCGGGAATATCTGACCCTTTGAATATATTCCCTGCACCTGCTTCAAATCCTACTACTCCAAAAGCTACCGTTATGATCATCACAAAAACAGCAACATATTTTGTTGGAAGGTTCTCTGGTATCTTCACGGTTAAATATAAAGAAAAAAAATTCTTAAGCATTTCTCTACATGATGTTTAGACTTTAATTCAAAACGCAGGCATATACTATTCCATGTTTCGTTTTGTGCTTCTTTTGAAGGTCAGAATAAACGTGGCAGTTCTCCTTTCAGTGCCTTGATGTTTCACATCTAAATCTTAGCAGATATCTCATTGATGAGCCATCTTGCATTGTTCATAACCCTGTCTATATTCTCTTTTCCAAATTCACTTCCACCAGCCTTGGCATGGTCAAGCCATCCTTTCATGTATGCTGAAGAATCCTCCTTGAAGTCAAACCCGAAGTGTGCTCCAACAATGTATGTGGAAAGTTCAGCCTCAGATTCTGCAATGCCTCTTGGAATATTGCGGTAAAGATGCTCAAGCCTCGCATGTGACATCTCATGAATAAGAGTGTGAAGCACATTGACATCTTCTCCCGGGATTTTCATAACCACTATCTTCTGTCCCTCACCTGAGTGTGCAGTGTATCCCCTTGCACCATTGTCAATAGTGGCCTCTTCCACTGTGTAATGCTCCTTTGCAATCCTCTTTAGAGTGCTGTAATGAGCGGTTGCCTTAACATCCTCCTCTACAGGCTTTCCATTTCCTGGTATCACCGTTATTTGCGATATGTCATATACTGTTCCAACTGAGAAAACATGGGCCTGTCCTTATCCCTGCTAATTAAATTTCTTCCTTGCCCGTCCAAGGACTCATCATATTGTATCCATGAAACTGATATGTGAGATACCGGAATGTGTCTAATCTTATGCCCCTATTCACGAAACGTTTTTTCTGATTCTGAAATTTGTGTATTCCCTTCTCGAAAATTTTATGATCTCCATCCAGGAGCTAGATAGGATGGCTGCGATTACTATCATAAGCCATTCTCGCAAGCCCAGCGATGAAGTATCTATTATTGAATGAAGTGGTGAGTATAAGGAAACTGCCACAAGCATCCCGACTATTATTATGCCCCATGCCACTATTATGGGGTTTGAAAAGAACCCTTTTATAATCACTGGTTGATACTCAGTTCTAAGGTTCTGGGCAAGAATTACCTGCGAAAGAATCCATGTTGCAAAGGCACCCATCTGAGCCTGAACCACATTCCCATTTACGTAATACAAATAAAGGTATACAGCAGTTACAGCAAGGAAAATGCCAGCGGCACCTGAAATTATGGAGTATATCATTTCTCGGGTGATAAAACCTGATCTCTTTCCGGATGGGGATCTCTCCGTAATGCCCGCCTCAGTGTTTTCATAGAGGAATCCCCAGAGTGCCCCAACATCCATGAAAAGCTCCATAATTATTATCTGTATGGGTAGGAATGGGAATGGAATCACAAGTATTACCGGAATCAGGAGAATGGAAATCAGAGATAGTTTTACGGAAATGTAGTATTTGATGCCTTTCCTCAACGTATACTGCATTTTCCTCCCCTCAAATACGGCCTCTGCAATGGTCTGGAAATTATCGTCTTCAAGTATCATATCTGAAGCTTCCTTTGCCACATCCGTTCCCCTTATTCCCATTGCTATTCCAATTTCAGCAGCCCTCAGTGCAGGGGCATCATTAACTCCGTCACCTGTTACGGCTACGGTTTCGCCAAGCCTCTGTAAAGCCCTGACAATTCTAAGTTTCTGGCCGTGGCTTATCCTGGCAAAAATTGAATTGCTCCTGACTGAATTTTCCAGTTCCGCATCGCTTATGGATTTTATTCTGTCACCAGTCATAATGCCGTCAGCGCCCTTTATGCCAACCATTTTTCCTATGGCAGAGGCCGTTCCAGGGTGGTCGCCTGTAAGCATTATCACACGCAGTCCTGCGTTCTGGCACATTTTTATAGCTTCCCTCACACCCTTCCTTGGCGGGTCAATAAAACTTACAATTCCGAGAAATGTCAGCCCTTTCTCTGCGTCGTTTCTGACTTTGCTGATCTCAGAAGAACTTGAGCAGGATACAGCAATGGTCCTCTCACCTGAAGAAGCCAGCCTTTCAACAGTCTCGAGAATATGATTCCTCTGCTCTGGTGTTAATGGGCCTTCTATTCCGGAATCTACAGCAAATTTTGTGCATCTTGCAAGAACTGCTTCAGGGGCGCCACTTGTGAAGATTGACTGGCCCGATTCCGTTCTGTAAATGTAGGAGACAAGTTTGAGCGATCCATCAAAATCAAACTGATTCTCAGGCAGAAACTCATTGCGCATTTTTTCGAAATCGATGCCATATTTCTTAGCGTAATTGAACACAGATATTTCCATTGGGTCCCTGAAAATATCCGAGCTCTTGCTGTCCATGGCCAGTGTGCCGGTAGCCAGGACAGAAGCTATCAGAAAACGATCTCCAGAATAACTGCCTGCGTCATGGAGAGTTTCACCCTGCATAATATGCCCGATACTCATCCTGTTCTCTGTTAGCGTGCCTGTCTTGTCAGTTGCGATCACGGTTACGCTGCCCAGTGTCTGTGCTGCCTTGAGGCCCTTTACGATTGCATTTCTTCGGGCAAGGGAATACGCCCCCACAGCCAGTGTTATTGTTATCAGTATGGGCAGTTCTTCAGGAACGGTTGCAAACGCCATTGATAAGCCGGTAAGTATCATCTGATCCAGCGGATTGCCGTGCAGATAGCCGATAATTGGTATCACGGCGCTGAAGAATATTGCAATGCCAATCAGCACTGAGGATGCCTTCCCGAGTGAAATCTCAAGTGGCGTCCTGGTTTCATCCTCTATCCTGACCGATTCTGATATCTTCCCCAGCTCCGTGTTCTTGCCGGTTGATATAACTGCAAATTTGCCGCTTCCCTGCACTACAAGTGTTCCTGACTTGATCAGGAATTCCTCAGTATCCACGGCTTTTTGGCCAGGAATGTCAAATGCGTGTTTATGAACGGGGACGGATTCTCCAGTAAGGGAAGATTCGTCCACATTCAATCCGAAACATTCCAAAATGATTCCGTCAGCAGGGATCCTTTCTCCGGAATGAACAAGGACGACATCGCCTGGCACTATGTTTGAAACCGGGATCTGAACAGTGGCGCCACCCCTGATCACCCATGCCTTCGATGAGACAAGAGATTTCAGGGCAATTATGGATATCCTTGCCTTCCTGACATTATAGACCTCTATGGCAACAACAATGAATACTATGACTATGACAGCTATTGATTCAACAGGAGTTCCCACAAGAAAATAGATCAGCCCAATAATTATGAGTATGAGAATCATGGGTTCTCTTACCTGCTCCACAATAATACGGAAGATACTCCCATCTGCTGATTCCGGGAGAGAGTTAAGCCCGCCTTGTCTTAACCTCAATTCAGCTTCAGATTGTGGAAGGCCGTTCTCAGAATCAACTCCCAGGCGCCGGAGTGTCTCTGCGTAATCCGTAGCATCATTGCCAGAACCATTATCCACACTAATGTAAGGCTTATCAAATTATAGTTTTAACTATACAATTTTGCGGGAAAAATCCTGACCGATATTTCAACCCGCAAGGCCTCCATTGGGTGTTAAAAAGCATTAATGCTTAAGTCCAGCATTTTAAAGCATTGCTGTGATAATTCATTTTTGCAATCTTCTATTCCAGCTGAAATAAAGGAAATCTGCTGCACATAATCCCATGCAGGCTCCAGGCAACTTTCATGGAAATCATGCGGAAAGAGGGGATTTGAAGAAGAATGTTTTAAAGTGCATGTCATTATAATGTGAATGCTGCCGCAATGCTAATGACATATTTCTTCCAGCAAAATGCTTAAGCATGGATAAGTTGCAGACTCCGGATTAAAATTCCAACTTACTGGATGCCGTGGTCATATATTCAGTGAGACATGACATGGATTTCCGGGAGAGAACAGGACGATGAAATCCGGAGGGATTAGCCCGGTAAGAGGGCGGCGACTGAATCTTGCAAATATTGTTTCGGCAAGGGTAGCCCTGAGCTTCAGCTATGGCTTTCTGAATGTTCTGCTCAGCCTGTATCTCAACCACCTTGGCTATTCCCTGATAGAAATTGGCCTGATACTTGGAGGTGCAATAATAATCAGTTCAGCACTGTCGTTCCTGCTTGCAATGGTTGCCGATCATTACGGTCGAAAGCTTACGCTCACCTGGCTCTTCCTGCTTTTTTCCATATCCTCCCTGCTCTTTCTTAGTTCGAAGGATATACTTGTACTCATTGTGCTAAGTGGAATCGGTGGATTTACAGGATCCGGCGGGGGGCCAATAGGATCAGGAGGGCCCTTTGGCGCAGTACAGACTGCACTTGTAACTGAATTCACAGAGAGGAAGGAATTTTCCAGAATTCTCTCCCTTGCGTCTGCCCTGGGGATAATGGCGGCCAGTGCCGGCTCATTTCTTATAGATCTTGTGGAATCCCTGAGAATAGATGTGTACCATCTCTTCTACCTTGCCGGAATAATGGGAATGGCAGGTGCCATAATCACAGCTTTTCTCCGGGATAACAGGATCAGGAGCAGGCATGTCCTTCCGCACATTTCATGGAAAAACATCATGAAGCTTTCGCTCCCGACCATTCCCAGTGGGATAGGTGCTGGCTTCATTTCTCCCATATTCTCACTATGGTTCCATCTCAGGTTTGGCATATCCTCAGGCGAGATTGGAGTAATTTTCGGTCTCTCAAATCTGTTTGTACTGCTGGTAATGCTGCTTCTGCCCAGGATACTGCATCCTGAAAAGGAGCTTGTTTCCATAATATGGACGAGAATGGCCGCATCAATTGCACTTGTTGCGCTTGCACTGATTCCCGTACTGCCGGTTGCAGCGGTGCTCTATGTGCTTAGGCAGGGAATGCAGATGGGGGCTGTCCCGGTAAGGCAGTCCTTCGCAATGGGCATTGTTGATCCGTCAGAGAGGGCAACAACTTCCGGAGTGACATCAATGACCAGGACCGGTTTCTCAGCAGCTTCCCCTCCTGCTGCAGGAAGCCTTCTATCCATAAACATAGTATACCCGCCTCTTATTGGAGGAATAATAACAATGGCGGACCCTTTTCTTTATTACTTTCTGTTCAGGAAAAATTTCAATGGAAAAAAATAGGTCAATGTAAAAAAATGTTTTGAAATTATTTCGGGCCAATCAGTTTTTCTTCTTCTGCCTCCCGTAGCTGTAGACGCTGACAGACGCCACCGCAGCCACAATTCCCACAATGACAGCAGCCATTATACCGCCAACATAGTAGAACGGAGACCTGTCACTGCCATTCCTGTTCAGCGAGTTTATCTGCTGCTGGAGATTCGCAATCTGCTGCTGAAGTGAGGCTATCAGGTTCTGCTGTGCAGTTGCATTTGCCCTGTACTGGGATATCTCGCTGTTCATCTGGGCTATCTGCTGCTGGTCAGCTCCGTTCTGCTTTTCTGCGTTCAGCAACTGCGTCTCGGCACTTAGCAGTTCAGAGGCGGACAGATTGTCCTGAGATTCAGCCGCTGCGAGGCCAGCACTCATATCACTGATTGTCTGGTTCAGGGATGCAATCTGGCTCTGTAGCATACTGTTGCCTGCTGAAGACTGTTCAAGCTCTGCCTTCAGGGTGTTCATCTGCTGGATTGCGGAGGAATATTCTGATTCAAGGCCTGCTATCCTGGTTTCAAGCTGTGCCTGTGAGTTGTCTATATAAACTGTTTCCTGGGAACTTGATGTCAGTCCTGTGGATGTTGTCACTGAGTAAGTTATTGTGTAATATCCATCGGGGTAGTTTGCAGTGTTGATTACGAGGGCTCCCTTCATGGGCAGATTCTGGGAAACAATCTGCTGGCCTGCTGCGGATGCAACGGATATGCTGGAGCTCACAAGCGAGGTTTCAGACGATGCAGAGTATGATAGTGTCACATTTCCGCTAACAAGCCCTGTCTGAGATGTCGATAGAACAGCATCTGGCATTGCACCAGGATTGCTAATAACAAGCGGGTCAGACCACACTATGGGATTCTGGACATCCTGCAGCGCAAAGGTGAATCCGTCAAAGCTGAATTCCTCGGACAGATCATTGTATCCCTGGGCAACCATGCTCACCACGATTGGGGTTCCAGCAGGTGGCAGGTTTGTAAAGTTCACAGGTATAACGCCATTGAACACGCCACTTACCGGAACACCTGTTAGAGAATCAACGAACTGTGGCGGATAACTGATATTTACATACTGGCCCGGCTCTGATCCGATGGATATGTTCACATAGTTCACGTATTTCATATCACTGAAAGTCACCGTGCCAACAAGCGCTGTTCCGGCACTGTTGAGTCCAATGTTGGGATAGAAGCTTCCGCCCTGTGGCTCTATGTACACAGTAACCATGTTGCTTGTGAGGTTTCCATAGGTGGCGTAAAGCATCTCAACCTGTGTGTACAGAGGGCCATTGATCTCTGCAAGGAAAGCATCCGTCCAGAAGTTGAACATGCCCCTCCCGTCTGAAAGGAATGTTCCAATCTCCACACCGGGCGCATAGCTTGCAGCAGGCAGTGTTGGGTCTTCGTATGAGAACTGTGCATTGCTCACCGATACTTCATGCACAACAGCATTGCTCACTGGAGCTCCATTCAGGAACACCTCGCCGGTTGCGCCAATAAGGTTGTAGTAGCCTGTCTGGGTATCCATGAACATTGGAACCTCTGCGATGTTTGTTTCCAGCATGCCCAGTGCATTTGTGACGCCAAGTGTCAGGTTCCCGCTTGTTACTGGTGGAAGGATGACGGCAAACTGCTGGAAGCTTCCTTCACTGCTTGCAACGGATGAAACAAGGAAGTAACCGTACTCTGAGGCGGCCGGGCTGGGAGAGTTCATGTTGTAGACAGGAGTGTAGTTGAACATGCCCTGAGCATTTGTGTGTATCTGTGTTACCGTTCCACCGCCATACATGCCGTTATTTGGCCCTCCTGAGTAAGCTTCCACTGTGTAATATCCTCCGGGCTGCCCGTTGGCAAGTATCACCTGGAATGTGTATGTGTTCCCCCCAACCAGGTTTTCAAACTGGGCTGGGCCGGATGGAGTCACTGCCATTACGGTGAACGGCTCATTCATCAGTGCATGCTGCGTGCTTGGCACCTGGCCGATGAGCGCACTGTCCATTATGCCGACATTGATCATGCCAAGCCCCTGCAGATAGTTCCAGTTGTTTCCGGCTGGATTTCCAAGGGTGAAAATCCACCACGGCACAATTGGATCTGAAGGTTCATTTATGGTCAGGTTGAAGTAATACCAGTCAAAGCTGTTTGTTGGACCATAGTTGAATCCCTTTCCGATGTTCTGCATGTCCATGTACGGGTTGAAGTGAACGGATGGCATTCCCGCTTCATAGGCATTGTGGGCCTGGTACAGCGTTGGGTTTATGTCTCCCATGGACGGGGAACCGAAGGCTGCATTTGCCTGCTCATCTATGAGTGCCCATTCACCAGCTGTTATGGGTGTTGCAAAGGATGTGCCGCCATAGAAGAGGTTCCAGAATCCTGTGTATACAGACATGTTGAACGCAGCAGGGCCGCTCACCACAGGGTCCATCCTAGCGCCTGAACTGTAAGTGTCAAGTGCGTTCTGCCACCATGGCTGTGCTGACATTATTGACTGGCCGAAACCTCCGCCAACTTCTCCCTTGAAAGTTCCGTCCTCACCGAATCCGTATGACCAGTATGTGTATGACTCTACACCTGTGGCTGGCGCAACCTGCATCTCAATGTTGAACTCTGAGTTCAGTGCATATACCCCTGTGTCAGGGAACGCCACCCCATTGCTTTCTGCAGTAAGCTGTCCACCGCCAACGCTTGTTGATCCTGTAGCGATTGCGGGAATGCCGGCAGACGTAGCGCCATATTCAAAGGCTGCTGCGTAAGATCCGTAGTCGCCTGTGGCAAAGAAGTTGGTCACGCCAACAGCGTTGAGTTCAGACAGCAGGGTGTTTTCCACAGTCATATACATGGGTGCGCCAAAGAATGCCGTGTATTCCTCTCCACTGCCGTAGGAGTTGCTTGTTATGCTGATTGAATCAGTCGCATTGTTTCCACTCACAAGGTTCTGTGCAATGTACTGGTAGGCATAATCGAAGGACGAAAACTGGTCGTTTGGCACAGCAACAAGGTCTATGTGTGCGGCAGGGGCCATTGCTGCAATATACTCAATGTCAAGTGCAGTCTCAAGGGTCCATCCGTATATTTCCCCATCCAGGAGATTCGCGCCCAAAAGATTCACAACGCTCAGCCTGCTTGTGATCTGGTTGGGGTTGTTCCAGACTTCCTGGGCAAATCCCTGCAGCCATGAAAGTGGAAGGTCTCCGACCTCTATGACTGCAACGGTTACGCCCTGCCCCATGTCAGGCTCACTTGCTATGGTTGACTGTCCGGACCACAGATTGCTGGCTCCTGTCAGTACATGCATGGTGCTTGGGAATATGAACTGGTAACTGCCAAATGGATCATTGATTGCTGCATCAGTGGGAGTCAGGTAGTTCGGTGACCATGTGTAGTTTGCATCCGTGATGTTCTGCACTGATCCCAGATCATACGGATTGGATATGCTTCCAGGGACCTGTGAGGAATTCAGTGTTAATGCTGTTCCACTGCTGTTGTAAAGGCCAGTGACAACTCCGCTCGGGCTCATGCCGTATGGCAGCATCAGGTCAGGCGAGGCCGCCATGCCATCAAGCCCGGTCACTCCACTCACATACTGTGCAATGCTCGCAGGCATATTCATTCCTGCAGTATTTACATATTCAATGGGTGACAGAGATACGCTTCCAGGAACTGCACTGCCATTGCCGAACAGAGGCATCCATACGCCATCGCTGGTATACTGTATTGCGTATGCCCCTATCTGAGTGTCGAACGCTGATTCAAACTGTGAAACAGTTCCAACAAGAGTTAGCGAAAGCCTTGCAGGGCTTGTCTGCACATTCAGGCCGTAATGGCTGAAGTAAGACACAATTGAGCTGTACGCCTGCTGTGAAACTCCGAACATCGCTCCAAGCTCTGCTGCAGACGTGTACTGCCTGTAGAGAGACGAATCCGGATTGGATATGGCAGAAACGTACGACGACAGGTTTCCAGATGGTTTCAGGCTGAGGGTGACAACAATCTGGGCATTGGGATTGAACTGTGAGTTCTCACTGACAAGCTGGAAGCTGCCAAATTTGGAGATCTGCCCGTTGATTGATGATCCCTGCATCTGCACCATCTGGCCCGAAGACATAGGGCTAACCGGTGCAGCCTGGCTCTCTGCAGCTGATCGCCCGGTTGCGTTGCTCATGCCATATACCATGACTGAGGCAACAAAAAGTGCAACCACGATCACAGAGACAATAACTTTATATCTATTATCCATGGTTCTTTTCACCTCGGACGGTTGGGATTTCTGTCTCTTGGGGAGGAGAGTCCCAACCCTGAGGAATTCAATCAGGAAATGTATTTCAGCATTTTGTCAATCATGCAGGATGTTAGCAAAGCTCAATGTATGCGACTGAAAAACTCGCGGATCTGGCAAGATAAAAAATAAGCTGATCCGTGATGCATGATAATATGGCCATGTGACAGAAATTATTGACAGCTCACATGGCAGGTTCGGCCTGTGCTTTTGCTGCGGTCATTCCATGCGATCGATTTTCTCGCGCTCAATCTCCTTGCTTATCCTGATAATCTGCCTGTATGAGTATTCAACTCCAAATCTTTCCCTGATTGCATTTCTTATAGCTTCCAGCGATCTGCTGCCGTCCATCATCTTCAGAAGCTGGCCCGAAGTGACCTTTGCTTTCCTGGGCCTTCCAGGTCTTGGCCCCGGAATGAAGGCTGTCGGGCCCTGCATATTCCATCGGTTGAGCCATAAATAGCCGCAGGATCGTGTTATTCCAACAACGGCACATGCTTCCGATAGTGTGTGCCCCTCATAGAGTGCCCTGATGAACATCAGCCGTTTGATCATTCTCGCCCGGGATTTTTCCCTTGAGATTATATTTTCAAGCTGTTCCTTTGAGAGATGCCTCACCAGTGGCATGTTGATCAACATCAAAGTTAACATATATGACTTTAAAGAATTATGTCACATAAAAATCGTTAATTATGCAGCATCACTGCGTAAGAGGAATCTTTCAGGGTCCTGTGAGATTCGCCTGAACTCAAAAATCTATATTTGTAACAAATCTCCTGACAGAAATATGTTTGAATCAGTTCTCCAGGTCATTTGCGGCACAGTTAATACAGTTATCCGTTATCATGCTCGCGAACGTTACCATCATTGCCGGCCAGATGGTTAAGTCCACTATTTTTCGCTTTCCCCGACGTAAAATGGGGATAACTGACTTCAGCCATCAGGGCTATTTGATTGCGGCGGCTGGCTTTTGCGAATTGAATAAGAAAGAACATGCGCAACATCAATTTGCAGAACCCCATAAAAACCGCAGCCTGCTCAAAACAAATCTCTATTTTGGAAACTCTATTTAGCTGAGATTATCTGAATATTACAGGAGAAATGAGGCATAAGATGAAGGTTTTTCATATCATGCAGTCCTGTCAAAATGAATCTTTTTATCATGCCACGAAGTCCTGTAAGCAGATGGATTCCGAAAATATCCCAGAAAATGACCGCCAGAGAATGAATTACGACGAAGAGCTCCATCTTTATGAGAAATTGCGCATCAATTACTCGCACCTTATAAATGAGCCCAGGGATGACACTGAGACCATCCTGAACTCCGTATTCAGCAGAACGTCACTGGTGAGGCTATGGGACAGGATCACCATTGACACAGAGCATCCCTTTCCAGGAAATGGGGGCATAACCAGGGGAGACGCCAGGAAACTTGAAAACGGAATTAAATTTCTTTCACTTTACGGAATCTCGGAGGACAAGGAACGAAAGAACAGTAAACTCGTGCAGGTCATGAGCAAAACGGATCCAGAGCTGATAGATGAAATAATCAGAGTTACGAAACTTGTGCTGAATGAGATCAGGGAAAAGTACAGGTTTGAAATAGTCACAATGCAGCAGAAAGCTGAGAATGCGCTTAACCAGGAAATGCTGTCTCCGGTTGATGGAAAGAATCTTGAGGAGATATTCAGTCAGATACTGTCGAAGAACGCAAACATACTGCAGAATGACGAATTTATGAAGGTGTTCAGGGAAATGAGGATATATTCCATATATTCATCCATAAGCCAAGCTGCAAAGACAGGGTCTAAGGAGCAGGCTATCTCCCAGGATGATATTGAGAAACTTATTTACGCGCTTCAATTCCTGAAATTCCTTTTTCTGGTAAGGGTTGAGAACTACGGCACAAAGGATATACTGAGGTTTGACAAGTTTCTCAAACGTGCTTCAGATCTGCATCCGGAATGGCTTAACGAAATAGAGAAAGATTACAACAGGGCACTGCGCGGCATTTACGGGAAAAACAGAAGAAAATGAGACTGGCCTGAATAATGCAGCAAGTGGCATTAACCTTAAGGAGAGATTAATGGTTTATTCCCCGATGTGATCCGCATCTGATGATGGACCTCACCCTCAGAGAAAGGGTTGTTGAACTCATAAGAAAGAATCTTTTCCGCTCAATAAAATATTCTCTGTCAGGATATCTCGGCTTTTTCGTTCTTGAAGCGGTAACGTTCCTGGGGCTCAGGCTGTTAGGCTACAGCCGAATCGTGGAAATTGATGCACTTGCTTTCTTTACCGGTGTAAGCCTTGAATTTATCGTTAACGAGTACTGGACGACACGCCACGAAGGAATGCATCAGGGATATGCACTCGGGATTATTCTGAGGCTTGGCAAATTTCAGGTTCTAAACCTGCTTGGCAATGTTATTGCAATATCCATACAACTTGCCCTTCTCCATTATCTTGGCGTAAACCCACTGATCGGGAATATATTAGGATCAGCAATTGCCTTTCCATTCAACTACGTTATACAGATGAGAACTGTATGGGGAATTGAAATTACACACTGATGTGATTAGATAAAACTGACTTGATTCTGCAGATTTTTAGGTTGATAGTTTGTGAACAAATTGTGAATAGTGTCTTCAATACAGTTTTATGTTCATAAATATAAACGTTTAGAAAAAAGGACAATGTACAGATAACGAAGGAGATGTAAAGCCAGAATATAATATGGAAGATGGCCCTTGTCTCTGGTTCAGAAAACCTGAGATTATAGTTAACTGAATTCTCAAGAATTCATTGGTAACAAAATCCAGTGTCGGGTGTTAAAATGGCAATTGCAGTAAAATCAATGCAAATTCATATAACCGAATCGTCAAATTAATATATCAGACATGTCATTGCAATGCAATGGTAGGAAATGCTGGTGAAAACAGCAAAAAAGCGACAAGAATCTACATAGCTGTGGCAATTTTGCTCATAATTCCATTTATAGCATACGTACTCTTGCCAACCTATGATAGAATATCGCCAAAGGTTGCCGGTATATCATTTTTCTACTGGTATCAGACCCTATGGCTTGCTATCTCAGGAGTTCTGTTTGGAATTGCTGCATATATGCTTAATAGGCTGAAGGAGGAATCATAATGGCTACTACAGGTCTCGGTTTGCCCGGAATAATTGTTTTCGTCGTGCTTTTCATCGTTTTTGCCATTCTGGGTTTCTTCGGAAGAAGGTTCAGAAAGGGAGATGAAACTATACTTTCTGAATGGTCTCTGGCCGGCAGAAAGCTTGGAGTATTTCTCACATGGTTCCTCATCGGTGCAGATCTGTATACTGCTTACACCTTTGTTGCAGTACCTTCAGGACTCTTTGCCAAGGGAGGTCTTTACTTCTTTGCTGTGCCTTATGTTGCAATAACCTTTGCAATTGCTCTCATTACAATGCCCAAACTTTGGGTTGTTTCTAAGAAAAAGGGGTACATTACTGCCTCGGATTTTATCCAGGATGTATTTGCAAGCAAAACTTTAGGCCTGTTGATTGCCCTTACCGGTATAGTTGCGGAACTTCCCTACGTTGCACTGCAAATAATCGGGATGAAAGCGGTCCTAACTGTGATGCTACCCATTGGTTCAGGGGTTTCAACAATAGTTACAGTGGCCCTAGTCATATCATTAGATCGGAA